>JAFUYV010000164.1 GCA_017476945.1 Fretibacterium sp. | reverse complement strand
GCGTCCCAAAGACATTGATGGCGAACGTATCCCTCAGCGCGGACTCCGGGACATCCAGGAGTTTTTCATAGCAGATCACCCCGGCGTTGTTCACCAGAATATCCGGGCAAATCTCCTCATCCTTCAGCCATGTCGTGATCTTGTCCACCTCACGAATGTCCACGCTCAGGAAATGAACACCTCTGGCCTGAAAGGCCGCAGGCCGCCTCGAGACCGCAAAGACCTCCGCTCCCTCCCCGGCAAAATACTCCACAAGCGCATGTCCTATGCCCGCAGAGGTCCCCGTTATCAGCGTTTTCTTACCCTTAAATCTGTTCATGGCACGTTTCGCCTCTTTGAGACGTCTTGCCTCCTCAGTTTGCGAACTTAGATGGTTAGGTCTTGTGCTTATGGAGAAAAAATACTACAATTTTGGCTGTATGTAAAATAAAACTTTATCACATTATGCATGAGGTTTTTCTCATGTACAGGGGGGAGGGAGGACATTATGTCCCTTTATGCGTATCAGGTCTTTAAGACAATTTACCAGCAGGGGAGTTTTGTGAGGGCAGCGGAGGTGTTGGGGCTGACGCCCTCGGCCGTGAGTCATATTATCTCCGAGCTGGAGAAGGAGGTAAGGGTTTCGCTTTTCGTCAGGGGGCGGAAGGGCGTTGCGCTGACGGGCGACGGCGAGGCTCTGCTCCCCTATATCATGGACCTCCTATCAAGCCATGAGCGCCTGAAGCAACAGACGGCCCATCTCCACGGCCTGGAGAACGGAATTGTGCGCATCGGCACCTATGGCAGCGTTGCCCTTCAGTGGCTCCCGGAGATCGCATCCACATTTCAGAAGAAGCATCCCAACGTCTCCTTCTACATCTACCAGGGAGGGACGGAGGATATTCTGGACAAGTTCAGGGACAGCCATATCGATATCGCCTTTCTCTCGATAGCGGCCTGCAGTGGCAAAATGCCGCGAGGAATGGAGTCGGAGTCCCTCTACCTGGACCCAATGCTGTGTGTTGCGCCCAGGAACTTTCATCCCCGAAACGGCCAGTACGTCACCATTGAGGAGATTCAGGACTATCCTTTCATACTCCAACGAGCGGAGTTCGACCCTGGCGTCAAAGCGCTTTTTGAGCGTTATCACCTCGCGGTCAGCTCCAAATTCTCCATAACAGACGATCAATACGTTGCGGCAATGGTCTCCGCGGGGCTGGGCATCGCCATCCTTCCTGAATTGGTAGTGAAGGGCTGCACGGGGACCTTCTCCTCCTACCCCCTCCAGCCAGCGCAATACCGCAGCATTGACTTGGCGGTCCGATCAGAATCGAGGAAATCTCCCTTGATAAAGCTCATGCTCAGCCACATCCGGACCACCGTGAAGGAGCGTTTCCCCATCACGGATGCTTCCACTATCCTCTAACAAACGTCAGCCTGCGTGCCGGCTTGCTGCAAATCCTGTTCGCTCCCCTCACATTCCAGCCCCCCTTTCTCCGGCAGAATGGGCAGCCGCGACACCAGGATCTGCCCGATGCGGTAGTTCTCGGTGTCCATCACCTCGAACTTATACCCTCCGTAGACGACGGAGTCCATGCGGTGCGGGATGCGGCGGAGCATATAGGTCATGAAACCGCCAATAGTCTCGTAGTTCTCCTCATCAGGGAACATGTCGAGCTTCAGCACGTGCGCCACGTCCTCGATAGGCGTCGCGCCCTCCAGGAGCCAGGAGCTCTCATCACGCTTGGTGATCTGCTCCTCCTCGCCCACAAGGGTCCCCATCAGCATCAGCATGATGTCCTGAAGGGTCAGGATGCCGACAACCAGGGCGTACTCGTTCAACACGACGGCCAGGTCCTCGCCCTTACCCTTGAAGTAGTCCATCGCCTCGGCCAGCGTCAGCGTGTCCGGCAGGATCAACGGTGAGCGGATGGCAAGCCCCTTATCGAGCGCCAGCCCCCCGCTCTCCCCCCTCAGGACGCGGCCCAGAAGCTCCTTGGAGTCCACGTAGCCAATAATGTGGTCGATGTCCTTGTCGCAGACCAGGTAGGTGGAGTGGGACTCGCGCGCAATCTTCTCCTTGATGCTCCCCTCGTCCTCGTGCAGGTCGAACCAGACGATGTTCTCCCGCGCGGTCATGGCGGAGGGGACGGCCCGCGCGTCCAGCTCAAACACGTTGCCGATAAGGTCCTTCTCCTGCTTGCGGAGGAGGCCCGCCACGGTCCCCGCCTCCATCACGGCGTAGAGGTCGTCTGAGGTGATGTCGTCTCGCCGCTTCTCCGGCAGGCCCAGCAGCCTGTAGACGGCCCCGCTGGTGGCGTTGAGGGCCCGTGCCAGCGGCCCGCACAGAAGGATGACGCGCCTCATGCCCTCGATGATCGCCATCGATGTTTTCTCCGGCAGGGCCATCGCGATGCGCTTGGGGATCTGATCCGCGAACAGCACGAAGAAGAGCGTGACCCCGATGAAGGGGATTGCGGAGGCGATCTGCCCCCGCAGGGCCTCCGGGATGAAATGAGGCAGCCGCTCCAAAATCAGCGGGGCGAAGGAAGCGTCCCCCACGATACCCGCCAGGATCGCCACAAAGTTGAGCCCAATCTGCACGGTCGTGAAGAACAGGCCGGGCTGTTCCTGAAAGCTCAGGACCCGCGCCGCGCGGACGTCTCCCTTGTCCGCCAGCGGGCGGAGCTTCATGCGGCGCGAGGCCGCCAGCGAGATCTCCGAAACGGAAAAGAACGCGCTTGCCATGCCCAGCAAAAGCACGGCGACAATGCCAAATAACATGTTGCCCTCCCCAATCTACTTCCCAATTCTCAAGCCGCTGTCTTAATTATAGCGCACGAAAAAGGGCCGTCTCAGCGGACGGCCCTTTTTATACTCTGAACAATGCCCTGCGACAGAGACTACGCCTCAATGGGGATCTCCGCGGCGTCCTGCCTTGGATAGGTGGCCGTCCAGGTGCGGACGGGCAAACCCCAGATGTTGATGAAGCCCACGGCCGCCGAGTGGTCAAAGGCATCCCCCTCGGAGTAGGTCGCCAAGTCATGGCGATAGATGCTCTTGCCCGCCTTCATGCCCCGCACCACCGCCTGCCCCTTGTGGAGCCTCAGCTTCACCGTACCGTTGACGTACTTCTGCGTCTCGTTCACAAAAGCGCCCACAGCGTCGCACAGCGGCGAGAACCAATACCCCTCGTAGGCCAGCTCAGAGAAGCGGACTTCAAGTTGTCGCTTGGAGCGCAGCACCTGCTTGTCCAGCGTCAGGGTCTCCATCGCCCGGTGAGCCGTCAGGAGTGTAACCGCGCCGGGGGCTTCATAGACCTCACGGCTCTTGAACCCAACCAGGCGGTCCTCAATCATATCCACGCGCCCCACCCCATGCCGGCCGGCGATGGCGTTCAGCTTCTTGATCAGGTCCACGCCGTGCAGCCTCTCGCCGTTCAGGGCCACGGGCACGCCGCCCTCAAAGGAAATCTCCACAAACTCCGGCTGATCGGGCCCCTCGATAGGGTTTGACGTCATTTCGTAGGCGTCCTCCGGCGGTTCGTTCCACGGGTTCTCCAGCACGCCACACTCGATGGAGCGTCCCCACAGGTTCTCATCGATGCTATAGGGCGAACCAGCCGTCGCCTTAACGGGGATGCCATGCTTGGCGGCGTACTCCATCTCCGCCTCGCGCGTGAAGTGCCAGTCGCGCACGGGGGCCAGAACCTTGATCTTCGGGTTCAGCGCTGTGGCGCAGACCTCAATGCGCACCTGGTCCTGCCCTTTGCCCGTGCAGCCATGGGCCACGGCCACCGCGCCCTCCTTGTTGGCGATGTCCACCAACGTCTTGGCGATGAGCGGACGCGACAGCGCGGACACCAGCGGATAGGTCCCCTGATACATCCCATTGGACTTCAGCGACGGCCAGACATAGTTCTCAACAAACGTCCTCTTCAGGTCAAAGATGTAGGCCTTCACCGCCCCGCTGTGGAGCGCCTTTGCCTTTGCAGCCTGAAGGTCCACATCCTTCTGCCCCACGTCCGCCGTCATCGTGATAACATCATAGCCCTGTTCCGAGAGCCACATCACCGCCACCGAGGTATCCAGCCCACCGCTATACGCCAGGACCGCCTTGCCCTTCTTCTCAGTCATTGTAATAATGATGCCTCCTCAAAAAAGGGCGCCTCGCGGCCCCCCTGAATGACAAAAGTATAGTCAAAAATAAACGATTAGTCAACGATAAAAGACAAGAGGACAAAAGTTTATTTCTGTTTCTCAACGTTCAAAAACCCCGCCCAAAGGGCAGAAAACTCGATAGAACGCGGATAATGGGATTAAAGAGAACATCAATGATCCCCGTCAGGAGGAGAAACAGGAGAATAAGCGTGCCTCGCTGTTCCAGCCAATAGTAATAGCGTAGGTACTTGAACGGCAGGAAGGCCTCCAGCACGCGGGAGCCATCCAAGGGTGGAATGGGGATGAGGTTGAAAGCCGCCAGCCCCATGTTGATGTTAATCATCTGCTGCGCCAGGACGGTGATACCAGCCCAGCCCGTGAGGCGATACCAGCCCCCGCTGAAGAAGCGCAGGAACAGCACGGTCACGATGGCCGTGAGGAGATTGCCCGCCACGCCCGCCAGGGAGACGATAACAAGATCGCGCCGCGGATGGCGGAAGTAACGCGCGTTGATAGGAACAGGCTTTGCCCAGCCGAAGCCCACAAACAAGAGCATCAGGGTTCCGACAAGGTCGAAGTGGTCCAGGGGATTGAGGGAGAGCCGCCCGGAGCGCTCGGCCGTGGGGTCGCCCAGCCATTTCGCCGCCAGTCCATGACAGAACTCGTGAAAAGAAAGCGCCCATAAGAGCGCTGGAACGGTCAATAGAAGCCTCAACGGGTCACGCAATAACCTCAAGGCTATCCCCCCTGTATTTATAACATTAGCGAGGTGTGAGATATACAATAAAAGATAAAGGAGGGGTCAAAGGCGAAAAGGCCCTCAACCCCTCCACAATATTTCTAATTTCTGGCAGAGACCTACTCTCCCGTGTGTACCCCACACAGTACCATCAGCGCTCACAGGCTTAACTTCCGGGTTCGGCATGGGTCCGGGTGTTCCCCCGTCGCTATTTCCACCAGAAATTATTTCCTCTACCCTGACTACATCTCCAGCTTCCCTACAAGGTTCAGATGAATTAGGAAACAAAGTCTCAGAATATTAGTACCGGTCAGCTCAATACCTCTCAGCACTTACACCCCCGGCCTATCTAACCGCTCGTCTCGCGGTTTCCTTACTTCTCCTCTCAGAGACTCAGGTATCTCATCTCGGAGTAGGCTTCCCACTTAGATGCTTTCAGCGGTTATCCCTCCCGGACTTAGCTACCCGGCTTCTGCTGCTGGCGCAACAACCGGTACACTAGCGGTCCGTCCATTCCGGTCCTCTCGTACTAGGAACAGCTCTCCTCAAATACCTTACGCCTATGGTGGATAGGGACCGAACTGTCTCACGACGTTCTAACCCCAG
>JAFUYV010000163.1 GCA_017476945.1 Fretibacterium sp. | reverse complement strand
CCTGCTTTTGGAGCCGCTCGCGTCAGGAGCTGTGGCTGAAGGGCGAGACGAGCGGGAACTACCAGCACATCGTCTCCATCACCGCCGACTGCGACCGCGACGCGCTCCTCGTCCGCGTGAATCCGGACGGCCCGGCCTGCCACCTGGGGAACATCTCCTGCTTCGTAGACAGGCTCTGGGGCGAGGCGGAGGCAGAGCCATGCTTCGAGGCCGCCGCCCAGCCGGCCCCCCGCAGGGGGCTTCCCGCCGAGCCCTTTTCCATCAGGGCGTTAATGAAGCTCATTGAGGGCCGGCGCTCAGAGAAGGTCGAGGGCTCCTACACCTCCTACCTGTTCGAGAAGGGACTGGACAAGATCCTCAAGAAGGTGGGCGAGGAGAGCACGGAGGTCATCATCGCGGCAAAGGCGGAGGACAAAAAGGAGACCGTCTACGAGCTGGCCGACCTGACGTACCACCTCCTGGTGCTGATGGTGCAGGCGGGCATCACCATCGACGACGTGATGGACGAGCTGGCCTCCCGTCACGTGATCGACCACAAGGTGAAACAGGAGAAGATGACGTCATGAGCGCCGCGACGCCCTTTTCCGATTTTCACGTGCACACGACCTTCTGCGACGGCAAGAACACGGCGGAGGAGGTCGTGCAGGCGGCGCTGTCGCTGGGGATGAAGCGCCTGGGCTTCTCCGGCCACGCGCACACGCCCTTTGACTCGACGGCCTGCATGTCGCCGGAGGCCACCGAGGCGTACAAAAAAGAAATCTCCCGGCTTAGGGAGAAGTATAAAGGGCAGGTCGAGATCCTCTGCGGCGTGGAACAGGACTACTTCTCCGACCTGCCCACGGACGATTATGATTACGTGATCGGCTCGGCGCACTACCTCTACGTGGGCGGGGAGTTCCGGCACGTCGATTGGGACGCGGACCGCCTGCGCGCGATGATTGACGAGGGCTTCGGCGGGGACCCTTACGCGATGGCCGAGGCGTACTTCCGGCAGGAGGCGGACGTCGTGCGGAAGACAAACGCCAACATCATCGGGCATTTCGACCTGCTGACGAAGTTCAACGAACAGGAGCCCCTCTTTGACGAGGAGCATCCCCGCTACGTCGCGGCGTCCAACGCGGCGCTGGACGCCCTGCTGAAGACGGGACGTCCCTTTGAAATCAACACGGGAGCCATCGCCCGCGGCTACCGCACCACGCCCTACCCCAGCCCGCGGCTCCTGCGCCGTATCGCGGAGCGCGGAGGGCAGGTCATCCTCTCCAGCGACAGCCACCGGGCGGACACGCTCGGCTTTCGCTTTGAGGAGTGCCGCTCCCTGGCGGAGTCCCTGGGGTTGAAGCTCTGCCAGACACCCTGGGAACATCTGTAGAAAAAGGACGCCGGGGGAGAGAAGCCTCCCGCCAGCGCCCTTCTTTTTCTTTTCTTTAAAGTTTTTTACTTCCTGAACGAGGCCAGAAGGTCCTCGTCCCAGCCCACGGGCAGGAAGAAGCCGCCCTGAAGCTCCGCCAGCAGCGCCTTCGTTTCCGGGCTCTGATACGCCTTCACAACCTTCTCGTACACCGCCAGCTTCGCCGGGTCGGCAAGGTCCGCCGTCCGCGCGGCCAGCAGGTTCCAATACTCACGCTGGTCAATGCTGGTATCCTTGAACACGGCGTCCTCGGCTTTCAGGCCGTAGTCCAGCGCGTAGGTGTCGTTGATGACGCCCGCCGTGATGTCCGGCAGCGCGGAGGGGATCATGTTCGCCGCCAGCTCCTCGAGCTTAATCTTCACCACGTACTCCGCGATGTCGTCCTTCGTCGGGTTGAAGCCCGCGCCGTCCCGCAGCTTGATCAGTCCCGAACCCGCCAGCACCTTGATGGCGCGCCCGCCGTTGGTGGGGTCATTGGGGATGGCGATGATGTCGCCGTCCTTGATCTCGGCCACGGTCTTGATCTTCTCCGAGTAGAGGTTCAACGGCACCACGAACGTGTTGGCGATGTTCGTCAGCTTGTACCCGCGGTTCTCCAGTTCATCCTTGAAGTAGATCTGATGCTGGAAGCCATTGAGGTCAATGTCCCCGTCGTCCAGCGCCCGGTTCGGCGTCACGTAGTCCGTGAACTGGATCACCTCAAGTTCGATGCCCTTCTTCGCCAGGAGTGCCTTCGCCGGGGCCCACATCTCATCGTAGATGCTCCCCGTCACGCCCAGGCGCACCGTCTGCGCCGCCTGCGCCCCCAGCCCCAGCGCCAATACCAGAATGACCGCCAATAATGCCTTCTTCATGACACAAACCACCTTTCCGCCGCTCTGCGCGGCAATATCTCTATCAGAACCTCCCACGCGGGGAGGATAGCGGCTAATGCGTGTTCCTGCGCGCCAGCATCTCGCCCAGCCACTGCACGGCGCTCACCGCCAGGACCAGCACCACCACCGTTACCCAGGTGATGTCCACCATGTTACGGTCGTGGCCGTAGCGGATGGCGAAGTCCCCCAGGCCCCCGGCGCCCACCGCGCCCGCCATCGCCGTCAGCCCCAGCAGGCTGATCGTCGTGATGGTGGTGGCCCGCACGATGGGGGCAACGCTCTCCCGCAGGTACACCCGGAAGATGATCTCAAAGGGGCTGGAGCCCATGGAGAGGGCCGCCTCGATCAGGCCCTTGTCGGTCTGCGCCAGCGCGGACTCCACCTGTCGTGAGAAGAACGGTGTCGCGCCGAACACCAGCGGCACGATCACCCCGCGGACATAGATGGCCGTCCCCATCAGGAGGCGCGACAGCGGCATCAGCGCCGTCAGCAGGATGATGAAGGGGATGGAACGGAAGAGGTTGATGAGCTTGTCCAGCGCCTGATAGACCGGGCGGTTCTCCATGATACCCCCCGGCTTCGTCACCGTCAGAACGATGCCGAACACCAGCCCCAGCGCGAAACAGATGGACCCCGCCCACACCTCCATCAGGAGCGTGTCGCAGGTGGCCTTCCAGAACTCCGGCAGCCGCTTCATCAGGTTGGGCAGCCAGGCCCGCAGGAACTCAAGCAGGGACTCTCGCATCGTCGATCACCTTCACCTTCACGTTCTTATCCCGCATATACTGCAGGGCCCCATCAATGCGGTCCGGCGCGCCCTGAAAGATGACAACCGTCCCGCCAATCATCGAATCCGCCACGATCTCCACGTCCGCCAGGATGATATTCAGGTCCAGGTCGAACTTCCGGGCCGCCGAGGTGATGAGAGGCTCCGATATCCCCGTCTGGCCATAGTAGGTCAGCCGGGTCAGCACCTGCCCCTCCTTCAGCCGCACCATCGGCGATTTCTCGCGCAGAAGGTCATCCAGCTTGGAGAGGTGTGACGTTGTGCGGACGAAGTTCCGCGTCATGGGGTGCTGCGGCGCGGAGAAGACGTCCAGGATGTCACCCGTCTCCACGATCTCCCCGTGGTCCATCACGGCGGCCCGGCGGCAGATGGCCTTCACCACCTCCATCTCGTGGGTGATGACCACCATCGTCAGTCCAAGGCTGCGGTTCAGGTCGCTCAACAGGCGGAGGATGGCTCCGGTCGTCTGGGGGTCCAGCGCCGAGGTCGCCTCGTCGCAGAGCAGGATGTTGGGGTCGTTGGCCAGCGCCCGGGCGAGGGCGACGCGCTGCTTCTGCCCGCCGGACAGCTCCGAGGGGTAGGCGTCCACCTTGTCCCCGATCTCCACCAGCTCCAGCAGGTCCCGGACTTTCTGCCGCTGCTGCTCCCGCGTCAGGCCGCTGCCCTTCAGAGGGTAGGCCACGTTCTGCCCCACCGTACGGGAGGGCATGAGGTTAAACTGCTGGAAGATCATCCCGATCTTCCGGCGCGCGCGATAGAGATCCCGCGGCGGGAGCTCCGTCATCTCCACGCCGTTGATCCGCACGGAGCCTGAGTCCGGCCGCTCAAGGAGGTTGATGCAGCGGACGAGGGTGGACTTCCCCGCGCCGGAGAAGCCGATGATCCCGAATATCTCCCCATTCCCCACCGTCAGGGAAACGTCGTTCACGGCCGTGACCGGCGGCTTTTCGGGGTCCGCGCGGAACGTCCTTACAATATGTTCAAGCTCAATCAATCCGGTTCCTCCTGTATCCCTTACGTCAACGGGCGGGAGACGACGCTCCCGCCCGGCCTCTGTGCCCAACAAAAAAGCGGGAGCCCTGTCTGCGTGCTCCCGCTTGTCCTTTCAGAAGACCTTTCAGGCCTCAACGCCCTCCAGCGAACAGCACACAAGCTTTACATGTACAGGCGCACATGCACATCATCATGCTGTAATCGAAGCGAATACCCCGCAAAACGCAGGCGTTAAGGCACATAAATCTCATCTCCCGCAAAAACTGACTACGGCTTAAGTATAGGATATCCCTCACTTGCTGTCAAGGATGGGGAATTACGTCCGCGGGACGGGCTCCGTCTCCTCCGGCAGCACCTTCGTCAGGATGGGGTCGAAGGACAGCGACACGCGCTCGCCCTCGTTCCACACCTTCTTGACGTCGGGGTTGTCGATCTGCACCAGCACGTCGCTGGGAAGCCCGCTCTGCGGGTCCCCCAGGTCGGTGTGAACCCAGGACTCCACGCTGTTGCCCAGGTAGACGTTGGCCGTCACCACGCCGTCCTCCACACCGGTCCCCGGCTCACCGATGGACAGCGACTCCGGCCGGGCCATCACCAGGGCGCTGTCACCGGCTTTCAGCTCCCTGGCCCAGCGCGGCGCCTCGAAGGAGCGGCCCTTCACCTCCACGTGGCAGCCGCTCCCGGAGATATCCCGCACCGTGCAGGGGAAGAACGCCACCTTGCCCACGAAGCCCGCCACGAACGTATTGACCGGGTCGCGATAGATCTCGCTGGGGGTCCCCATCTGGATGATGTGCCCGCCGCGCATGACGATGATGCGGTCGGACAGGCTCATGGCCTCCACACGGTCGTGCGTCACGTACATGGCCGTGATGCCCAGGGACTTTTGCAGGCGGCGGATCTCCACCCGCATCTGCTCGCGGAGGAGCGCGTCAAGGTTTGACAGCGGCTCGTCCAGCAGCAGCACCGACGGCTCCACGATGAGCGAGCGCGCCAGGGCCACGCGCTGCTGCTGCCCGCCGGACAGGCGCGAGGGCGGCCGCTTGGCCATCGCCCCCAGCCCCACCATGTCCAGGAAGCGCCCCACCTTCTGCGCGATGTCCGCGCTGGGCATCTTGCGGAGCTTCAGGCCGTAGGCCACGTTATCAAAGACGTTCATGTGCGGGAACAGGCCGTAGCTTTGAAAGACCATCGCCGTGTCCCGCTTGTTGGGCGGGGTCTGCGTCACGTCCGTCTCGCCGATGAAGATACGCCCCGCCGTGGGCTGCTCAAAGCCCGAAAGCATCCGCAGCACCGTCGTCTTGCCGCAGCCGGAGGGCCCGAGCAGCGTGACCAGCTCGCCCGGCTCAATGCGGAAGGAGACGCTGTCCACCGCCTTGACGTCCTGGCCGGACTGCGGGTCCTTGAAGATCTTGGTGATGCCGTCAAAGGTGACGGACTTCGACTTGGCCGCGGGGGTCGTTCCATTCACTGTATCTGGCATAGTTTATAATCCCTCCAATTTAACTCAGGTGACGTTCTTCATCAGGTTCTCGTTCTCGCGGACGAGCAGGCGCATCAGCCCGAAGGCCCCGAACACGATGATGATCAGCACGGTGGACAGCACGCTGGCCAGCCCGAAGCGCAGGTTCTCCGAGAAGTTGTAGATGAGGACCGTCAGGTGGTACCAACGGGCGGAGATCAGGAAGATCACCGCGCTGACGGCCGTCATGGACCGCACGAAGGTGTAGGACAGGCTGGACAGGAACGCCGGCCTCACCAGCGGCAGGACGACCGTCCGGAACACCGTCGCGGAGTCCGCGCCGAGGTCGGTGGCCGCTTCCTCAATGGAGGGGTCAATCTGCCGCAGGGACGCGATGCCCCCCTCGATGCCCACCGGCAGCTCGCGGACGACGTAGTTGATGATGATGATGGCCGCCGTGCCAACAAGGATGATGGGCGCGTGGTTGAAAGCCAGGATGTAGCTGATGCCGACCAGGGTGCCCGGCAGGGCGAAGGGCGTCATCAGCAGCATCTCAAGCAGGCGCTTGCCGTGGAAGCGCCGTCGCACGATGAGCAGCGCCGCGATCATGGCGATGATGCCCGCGATGGGCGTGGCGACGGCCGCCAGCGTCACGGTGTCGAACAGCGCGTCGCGCGAGCGGGTAATGGCCTCCGTGATGTTCTCCAGGCTGAAGGTGTAGTCGATGCCCCAGTTTTTAACGAAGCAGCCGGCGAAGATCGTCCCGTAGAGCATGACGAGGAAGAAGATGACACAGAAGATCGCCGCCGCGAGAGCCTTTCTCACGCCCGGCGTCGTCAGCTCCATGACGCGCCCGGAGGGCTTGCCCGTGACGGTGACGTAGGACTTCCGCGCAACCCAGAAGCGCTGCACCAGAAACGCCGTCAGCGTTGGCAGCAGCAGCAGGATGGAGAGCGCCGCGCCATGCCCCAGACGGTTCATGCCCGTCACCTCGATGTACGACTCCAGCGACAGCACGCGCAGGTCCCCCGCCAGGAGCAGCGGGTTGGCGAAGTCCGCCAGCGACGTGGTGAAGACCAGAAGCCACGCGCTCAAGAGCCCCGGCACGGCCAGGGGCAGCGTGATGGCGGTGAAGGTCTTGAGGCGGCTGGCCGAGAGGTTCAGCGACGCCTCCTCATAGGTCGAGTCGATGGCCTGAAGCACGCCGGTGAGCGTCAGGAACGCGATGGGAAACATACCCATCGTCTGCACCAGCACCAGCCCCGGCAGGCCGTAGATGGTGAAGCCCGCGCCCGTCAGTCCCAACCACCGCGTCACCAGCCCGTTGTTGCCGAACAGCAGGATGATGGACAGCGTCAGAGAGAAAGGCGGCGAGATAACCGGCAGAACGCCCATCGTGGAGATGAGCTTCTTGAAGGCGATATTGGTGCGCGTGACGGCAAAGGCGAACAGGAACCCCACGAAGGTGGAGACCGTCGCTGTCCAGCAGCCCAGCTTCAGGCTCCCCATCAGCGCGTCCAGGTAGCCCTCCGAGGTCAGGATCGTCCGCCAGATCTCCAGGGAGAAATGCCCGTTCTGAAGGAAGGAGAGGCGCACCGCCTCGAAGAGAGGATAGGCAACGAAGGTAAGGGCCATCAGGAACAGTCCGGCCAGCGCGAAGCCGACGATGGGGTCGCGGCTCAGCATCATCTGCCAGATGACGATGGCGAACAGCGCAAACGCCACGCCAAAGAGGGTCCGCAGCATTTGGATGAAGCCTCGCTCGGCCTCCGTGCCGAAGGAGAAGACCAGCACGCCGTCGATATCGTGGGTCCTGGGGTTCAGCGCCGGGGCGAAGAGCAGCGCCCGTTCGCTCCCGGCGACCGCCCAGTCCTTCACACTGCGGTAAATCTCCTCGTAGGCGGCGTTGTCAAAACCTTTGGCGAACTCCGGGTCCGCCCCCGACGCCCGGCACAGGGCCGCCAGCTCCGCGTTGCCCCGCGCCCTGACCTCATCCCCCGGCATGGGGATGCCGTCCACAAGGGCGACCTCGCAGTCCGCCCCGCCTTCGTCCGCGAGGCGCTGAAGCCAGCCGTCCACGTCCTCCGGCCCGGCGGGATAGCCCGCGGCGATGGTCTCCACCGTGCGCCGCTGCCCATCGCGGGAGCGCTTCAGGAACTCGCCCTGAACGCTGGTGTATATCCAGCTTCCCACGGCCACGACGAAGAGCAGCATCAAAATGAAATGAAGCGTTTTCTTATTAAATCGCTCACGCCGCGTGGCTTGATTCGTTCTCGCAGCTCCATCATTCATGACATCATCTCATCCCTCCGCAGTGATAAGTGATTTTGAACACGAGGATACGTGCCTATTATATCAGGCAGGCGTCGCGCGGGGTGCGCTTTCTTTTGGAGGCTTCCTGGGTTATACTTTAGGTTGATGTATCATAAGGGGTCGTTCGGTGGCGGTGATGGTATTGGACAAACGACGTATAGACGAGCTGGGCATCAGCTATGTAGAGAAGCTATCCTTATACGAGGAGTACGCCTCGCGCATCCGCAACCTGGTCCAGGACCTGGTCGAGCGCGAGGGTGTGGAGTTTCACGCGATCGAGGGCTGGGCGAAGACCCCAAGCGAGCTGCTTCACAGTCTGAGCACGCTGGAGGATGCGGGAGGAGGCCCCCTGCGCGGGGGGGAAGGGACCCTCTCCAGCCTGGACCTGGTGACGGTGCGCGTGTTGCTGCGCTTCCCGGAGGACGTGTACAGGATTGAGGAGGTCGTCAGGGCGGAGTTCGACGTCGATGAGTCGCGCTCCGTGCCCTCCAGCGGGCTTGTGGACCCCTCGCGCTTTGGGTATCCCGCCGTGGTCTACACCCTTGCGCTCTCCGACAGCCGCTCCCATCTCAGGGAGTGGGAGAAGTACCAGGGGCTGACCTTCCGCCTGGAGCTGCGCACGATGCTTCAGGAGGCGTGGGCCACCATCGCCCCAAAGGTCAATCAGAGCGTCGGCTCCCTCTCCGAAAATCGGCTTAAGCGCAAACTCTTCCGTCTGGCGGCCCTTCTTGAGGAGGCCGACGAGGGTTTTCTCTCCCTGAGGGACGAAGCGCGGGATGAGGCCTTTCTTGTGCCGCCCGCGCCGCTGGCCGCCCGAAACCGGGAGGAGCCCGTCTCCGTGGAGAGGACCTTCACCGACGAGGAGCTCTACCAGTTCTTCCGGGAGGATCCGGGCCGCCTCAGCCATTGGAACGAGGTCGCCCTTGAGGCCGGATTCCCCCCGTTCAGCCCGGACTCCGGATACCTGCGGGAGAGCTTCAGGCACCTCTGCCAAATCCTCCGCGCGGCAGGCATCGACACGATCTCCGAGGTGCGGGACTTTCTGGCTGAGGTGGACGAGGACGGCCGTGGCCTGCGCCAGCTTCAGGCGGTCCGCAGCGCCTTTGGGCAAAAAGAGGGTCAGAGCACCGGGGCTAACTGGCGCATGGACCCCTTCTCGGCGATTTTCCTCCTTGTGCTTAACTTCCGATGGGACATCCTCAAGGACAAGGACCTCGTGAAGCTCAACATCAAACGCGGCTCCGACCGCATCAGCGGCATTGACTGAGGAGATCTTACGGAGGATTTGAGGATGGAGGCGTTGGGCGTGAGAGATGTCCTGATCTGGATGTTGGTGTCGTATTTCATCGGCTCCCTGCCCACGGGCTATCTGGCCGCGCGGCTGGTCAGGGGGGTGGATATCCGATCCGTTGGCTCCGGCTCCATCGGCGCCACGAACGTCCGGCGCCTGATGGGCAAAGGCTGGGGGACCTTCGTGGCCGTGGTGGATATGTTCAAGGGGGCCCTGGCGCTGCTCCTGACCGCGCACGCGGGCGGAGCGTTTCCCGACAGCCCCTCGCTCCTGATAGCTCTCTCCGCCTTCGCCGTGGTCGTGGGGCACAACTACCCCGTCTGGCTCAAGTTCTGCGGGGGCAAGGGCGTGGCCACCACCTACGGCACGATGTTCTTCGTCTGGCCTTACCACTCCTTCGCCATCGTCCTGATGTGCGGGGCGATCTGGTATGGGCTCATGCGCCTGACCCGCTACGTCTCGCTGGCCTCCATGCTGTCCCTGGCGGCGATGCCGGCCTTCTTCTGGATGCTGGATGCCCCCCTGCCCTTCACCAGCGTAGCGGCGGCACTGGCGGCGCTCTCCATCTTTCGCCATCGCGCAAACATCCGCCGCCTGATCCGGGGGGAGGAAAACGCTGTTTGAGGGCGCTTCCCCCCAGGCCTCCACGCCCCGCGCGACGTCTCCTCAACCCGGCAGGGTGCGGTGCGTCTTCAGTGAGGCGGGGAAGGGACGCAGCGGCGCGGGGGAGCTGTTGCGCTTTTCTCTGGAGCTGGGCGACGGTGGCAGCCCCCTGTGGGGCACGCTGCGGCGCAGCGCCCGTTCCAAGCGCATCCGGCTCATCGTTGACGAGCGCGGCCTGACGGTGACAGCCCCCCGGTCCTTCCGCTTCCGGCGAGATCTGTCCGCCCTTCTGGAAAAACACCTTGCCTGGATTTTAAGAAGCGTTGACAAGGTCTCCGTGCGCGCAAAGGAGGCTGGGCGCTATCCCCTCACCCTGCCCAGCCAGATTGCCCTCCCGGCCCTGGAGGAGGCCTGGCGCGTCGAGCTCGTGCCGCCAGAGGACATCCCGGCGAGAGTTGGCTCACGTCCCACGGCAAAGGGAAGCCTCCTCCCGCCGAAGGGCGGCGTCATCCGCCTTTCAAGCGACCTCAGCCAGACGGAGGCCCTGAAGGCCCTGCGGAACTGGCTGCGCCTGAGGGCAAAGGAGGCCCTCCCCCCTCTTTTGCTGGAGCTGGCCGCGGAGCCCGGCCTATCCGGCCCCGGCTCGGTGGCCCGTGTCTTCGTCAAGGAGATGAGGAGCCGCTGGGGAAGCTGCTCCTCCCGCGGGAACATCAACCTCAACGCGCGGCTGCTCTTCCTGCCCCCGGACCTTGTGCGCCACGTCATGCTTCACGAGCTCTGCCACCTCGCGGAGATGAACCACAGCGCGGCCTTCTACGCCCGCCTCAACGCCGTGGACCCCGAGGCGGAACGGCACATCGCGGAGCTCCGAACGGCCTGGCGGCGCGTGCCCTCCTGGGCGGCAGAGCCGCTGTTGTAAACGCCCCGCCCCAAGGTCCTTACGGTCTACAGCGCCTCCCGGATGACGTCCTTCAACACCTCCGCGGAGTGCTTCAGCTTCTCCTGCTCGCCAGGGTCGAGGCGGATGGGCACCAGCGTCTCTATCCCGCTCCTGCCCACGATGGCCGGCATGCTCAGCGCGACGCCCTCCACGCCGCCGGCACCGTTCATCAGGCTGGAGACGGAGAGGACCGATTTCTCGTCGCGGACGACCGCCTCGCAGATGCGCTTCACCGCCATGGCGATGCCGTAATACGTCGCCTGTTTTCGCTTGATGATCTCATACGCACTGTTCCTTACGCTGTCCTCAATCCTGCGCATGGCCTCCTCGTGGTCGTGATGGCCGCGCATATCACAGAAGTCCAGAAGCGGCACGCCCGACACATTGGCGCTGCTCCAGACGGCGAATTCGCTGTCCCCGTGTTCGCCGACAATGAAGGCGTGGATGCTGCGGCTGTCCACCTGCAGATGCTCGCCCAGGAGGTACTTCAGCCTTGCCGTGTCCAGCACCGTGCCCGACCCGATGATGCGCTCCGCGGGGAGCCCGCTGTACTGAATGGCCGTATAGGTGAGGATATCCACGGGGTTTGCGACCACCATCAGTATGCCCTGGTAGTCCAGCTTCGCGACCTCGGCCATGATGTTCTTGAAGATGGCGACGTTTTTCTTCACAAGGTCGAGCCTCGTCTCACCCGGCTTCTGATTGGCGCCGGCGGTGACAATGAGCATCGACGCATCCACGATGTCGCCATAGTCCCCCGCGTATATCCTCACTGGCCGTGCCAGGGGCATCCCATGCCCGATATCCAGCGCCTCACCCTCGGCCCTCTCGCGATTGACGTCCACCAGCGCCATCTCGGAAAAAAGGCCGCTCTGCATCAGCGCGAACGCCGAGGCGGAGCCCACGAACCCGCAGCCAACAATCGCAACCTTCCTCACATTGATCTGTCTCATCTTGTTTTCTTCATCCTTTCAGCAACGGGGCGAGAGCAGCCAGCTCTATACTGCCATGAGGAGGGAATAAAACACGGCACGCCCTCCCCGCCGCTTTGCGTTCATCACTGCGCCGCGCTCATCTGCGCCGCAAATTGCTCCTCGGTGACATTTGCCCTCAGCGCCGCGTCCCGGAGCGTGAGAAGGCCGTCACGGACAAGGGCAGACAGGGTTTTGATTGTGCCCTTGATCTCGCCCCTGATTTCACCTTCCCTTATTCCATCGATTTTTCCCTTTATTTCGCTGTCCCTCAACGCGAGGTTATAGTCCCTGCGGGCCTGCTCCCGGTCCCAGTAGTCCCGAAGAAGATTGGGGTCCCGGCGGAACAAACCCTCCAGCT
>JAFUYV010000020.1 GCA_017476945.1 Fretibacterium sp. | reverse complement strand
TGCCGACGGCGCCCCGGGGACCCGTGCCGCGAAGGATGTTGAACAGCAGCGTCTCGGCCAGGTCATCCCGGTTGTGGCCCGTGGCGATGCCCCAGGCCTTGTTCGAGTCCGCCAGGCTCACCAGCTCCCTCTGCCTCACGCGCCGCGCGGCCGTCTCCAGGGACTCCCCCTTGTCCCGCTCCGACGGCACGTGGGCCTTCCTCTCGACGAAGGGCAGGCCCCACGCATCCGCCAGTCCCTTGACGAAGGCCGCGTCCTCATCCCCGGCCGGGCCCCGTATGCCGTGGCTCACGTGGGCGACGATGAGCGGCCCGTCGTAGAGCATCCGGAACATCCACAGCATTGCCACCGAGTCCCCGCCCCCGGATACGGCCAGCAAGATCGTCCTGTTAGCCGGCGGAAGCCAGCCCTGCCTTGTCCCGGTCCTCCAGAAATGACGCGACACCGCGTGAAGGGAGAGCGGGTAGGGGATGTCCCGGTTTCGTTCGCGCTCGCGTTCCTCTGGGGGCAGGAGGCTTATGGCTCGGGCGTAGAGCTTGTTCGCTTCCGGTTCCATATCATCTTCCCTTCTTCCCGTCCCCACCCTCACCGCCGTACAGCTTGCGGTAGATCTCCAGGTTGGTGGAGACGCGCTGGACGTAGCCGCAGGTCTCCTCGAAGCGGATCGCCTCGATCCATCGGTCGAGGGGCAGTTTGTCGCCGCCGTCCTTCATCCACTTGCGCGCGTTGCCTCCGCCGGCGTTGTAGGCCGCCATGATCCACTCCTTCCGGCTGAAGGATTTTGCCAGCGTGGCAAGGTGTGATGTGCCGATGCGGATGTTGTCGTTCACGTCCATGATGTCGTACTGGGTCAGCCCCGCCCGCTTCGCCTCCTCCTTGGCCGTGGCGGGCATGAGCTGCATCAGGCCGGACGCCCCCGCGTGGCTCTTCGCGCTGGGCTGGAAGGCGCTCTCCTGGCGCATGATGGCCCACACAAAGTTGTCCTCCACGTTATACTCCTTCGCCGCCGCCTCCACCTGTGCCCTGAAGGGCCGCGGGTACAGCGCCTCCAGCCCCGTGCGGTAGAACGTCGTGCCGGAGCTGATCAGCGTCTCCAGACGCCGCGCCTCGGCGTACGTCTCGTCCAGCCCCAGCCAGCGCGACAGCTTCAGCGCGCGGTACAGCTCCTTCGCCGTGGCCCTGGGCCGCGACAGCCTCAGGCGGGCGTACTGGACGAAGCCCCACTGCTCCAGCTCCGAGGGGCCAAGGGCCAGCGCGGGGTCCTCCCCGTCCAGGACCTTGAGGGGCTGCTTCGTCAGCAGGCCGTAGATGGTCAGGGGATACCGGCGCTTCAGCAGGGCGAGGGTCTTGTCCGCCTCGGCCTTCTGCCCCGCCGCCCGCTGAGCGTGGGAGAGCCAGTAGAGGATGCGGGCCCGCCGCTGCGCGCTGACGTTGGGCGCGTCCGCCAGCTTCCACAGCCGCGCCGCCTCCGCCGCGTTCCCGGCCTCCAGGTTCTTCCACCCGCGCCGCCACAGGATGTTGAAGGCGTAGGTCGTGTTGGGGAAGGACTGCAATATCTGGTTCCCCAGCGCGTCCCGGCGCTTCTGCTGGTCCTTGCCCAGAAGGTCGATGAGGGACAGGATCGCCCGCGCCTGGATGTTGCCCCTCCGCTCCCGGACGACGCGCTCCAGCACGGCCAGGCACCCCTCACGCATCCCCTTGTCCTTCGCCAGCGCGGCGATGCGCCGGACGGCGGACTCGCCCCAGGCGTTGCCGGTGACGGCGAGCTTCCCCCACAGGTTCAGCGCGTCCTGGTTCTGCTTCAGGCGCGACAGCGACCACGCGCGATAGTACGCCGCCTTGCGCCCCCCCGCGGCGTTGAGGGCGATGGGGGCGAGGTGCTCCACGGCCCCCTTGTTGTCCCCCGTGAGGTGCGCGTAGACGCCCAGGGCCACCCGCGCGGCGGCGGCGGGGTTCTTCTGCTTGGCCAGGACGCTGGCGGCGGCCTTGTTGGAGGGCTGGAGCTCCAGGAGCTTCAGCGCGGAGTCCGCACGGTTCCCCGGCAGGGCCACCAGGCGGGTGAGCGCGTAGATGCGCCGGTCCGCCGTGCCCGCGGCCTGGAGCATACGCAGGAGGGCCGCCTCCTTTGCGCGCGCGTCCTGCCCCTCCCTGACAAGGCGGTATTGCGCCAGGGCCACGTAATATTTCAAATCCTGCGGCGCGGACTTCCACAGGCGCTCGGCCAGCTCGCGGGCCTCCTTGGTCCGCTTGAGCTGCTCGCAGCCCAGGAGCCGCGTCATCTCGGCGTAGGGCCGGACGGAGGCGGGGAACTCCCCGATGTGCGCGTCCAGCACGGCGACGGCCTCCCGCCACTTGTTCTGAAGGCGGTAGGCGTTGGCCATCAGGGCGTGGTCCCTGGCCGTGGGCTTGCCCTTGCGGTACTGCGCCTCCATCGCGTCCCACGAGCGCCTCCAGAACAGGTCGAACATCTGCGAGGCGGGAACCTTCTTCGCCGGGGCCTTTTTCGCGGCCGCCGGTTTCGCCCTCGCCGCCGCGAGGCACGGCCCCGCCGGGAGCGCCAGCAGGAATGTCGACAGGAAGGCCAGCCCCAGCAGGAAACATTTACCCTTAACCGATATCCTTGTCATCTTGCTCTCCTTTTAATGAATACTTTATGTCCCTCACGGGATGGCGGGCAGGGAGAGAACCTGGCGGACCCACTCCGGCCACGGGATGGAACCGGGCCCCCGCGCAAACAGCGCGAAGGCCGCGCCGCCGCTGCCCGTGACGCCCCACGCCAGGGCCCCGGCCGCCTCAAAGAGGGTGAAGAGCTCCTCATACCGCGGATGATCCCCGACGAGGGAGGGCATAAAATCGTTGGGCAGGAGCCCGGCGTGTTTTCTCTCCATCAGCGAAAAATAGTTGTCTCTCAGCTCGACGCGGGCCCCTTCCTCGCCCTGGGGATACCCGTCCGGATAGCGGGCGTCCAGCGCGGCGTAGGCGTTTCGCGTCCCCACCTCCCAGTCCGGGAAGGCCACCACCCCCAGGAGGGGCGAGCGGTCCGTCACAGGCAGGGGCTCGATCTCCTCGCCTATCCCCGTGACCTGCGCGGCGCGGAGGCCGGAGAACAGGAACGGCACGTCCGCCCCCACGCGCAGGGCGACGTCCCGCCACGTGCCGCGGGGGACGTCCGCGTGACGCGGGGCCAACCATTGAAGCAGGGCGGCGGCGTTTCCACTGCCGGACCCAAGGCCGGAGCCGGGCCAGAGGGCCTTGAAGATCCCGACGCGCAGCGGGGGGACGTCCACCCCGGCTTCCCGCGCCAGGCGCAGCGCCCTGGAGACGATGTTCTCGCCCTCCAGCCGCAGGTCCAGCCCGTGGACCTCCACCTGGTCCGCGACAGGATCGCTCGTGCCGCGGGGCGGCTCAGCGGCGTCCGACGCCAGCGGCTCGATGAGGAGCGTCTCCCCTGAGGGGATCCGGAGGAAGGCGGAGACCAGGTTGTGATAGCCGTCCTCCCGGCGCCCCGTGACGCGCAGGGTCAGGTTCAGTTTCGCGAAAACGGGCACGACAAAGCGCATGCTTTTCCCTCCTCGGCCTTTGGCGGGCGTGCTTCAGCGCGCGGAAGAACCCGGCGCAAGGATATTATACATGGGTTTGGGGCGCGCGGCCACGCCGCCGGGGCGGCTGGACGGATACGAAATACGACGGGGAAGGCCCTCCGTATTTTCCTCTTGACCTACTGGAAAAAGCAGGGGCGTTGTGGTACACTACGACTTGTCAACGA
>JAFUYV010000162.1 GCA_017476945.1 Fretibacterium sp. | reverse complement strand
TGGGACGGTCCCGCCGCCGCAAGCATAGAGGGGAACCCCCACCGTCGCCGCCATCAGGACGCCATATCCCCCGTTTTCCTCGCCGAAGAGCTTGGCGAAGGACTCGGCGGGGACGTAGCGCTGAAATAGAGCGGAGAGCAGAATTCCAGGGAAGAACCACGGACCCGTCGCCCGGAGGTTGCGGCCGATGTTCTTGAGCAGGCGCAGGAGGAGGTTGGGGTCCGTGTCCCGGCTCCGAAGCTCCTCGAAGCTGGAGAAGTCGAAGAACCCCTCGCCGCCGTGGAACAGCCGCACCAGCAGCCCCGCCGTGACGCCGCAGAGGAAACAGGAGACGACGCGCACCGTCAGGGCCGTCGTGCCCAGGGCGGCGCTGTAGACGATGAGCTGCGGGTTCAGAAGGATGGAGCTCATCATGAAGGCCGCCAGCCAGTCGTCGCGCATCCCCTGCCGGGAGAGGGAGGCCGCGATGGGGATCGTGCCGTACATGCAGAGGGGCGAGGCGATGCCCAGCACGCTTGCCGGGACCACGCCCAGCGCCCCCAGCCTCCTGCCGCCCAGCTCCCGCAGCGAGCCCTGAATCCTCTCCTTGGCGAAAACGGAGATAACCGAGCCCAGAAGGACGCCCAGCAGCCAGTAGCAAAATATCTGCTCAAACTGGACGGTCGCGTAGTACCAGACGTAGATCAGTTCTCTTCGCAGGACGTACAACGTACGCAGCCGGAGGGGACGCACTTCAGAACCCTAACCCGCTCGGCCTTAAAGGGAAACCATGCGGTAGGCACGCTGCCCCAGCCCGATGGCCTCGCCGTGCTCCAGCGTGTGAATCCCGTTGAGCTTCGCCACGCGCTCGACGAAGGACCGGTTGCCCTCGGCCACATTAATCAGGTCCATGCAGGCTTGGTCCAGCGCCACGGGGTCGGTGGAGCCCAGGATGCCGATGTCGTGAATGTCCGGCTCAGCAGGGTTGCCGTTGCAGTCGCAGTCGATGCTCAGGCGGTTCATGACGTTGATGTAGACGATCTTCCTCCCGTTGTCCAGCGCGTCGGAGACGGACTTGCACGCCTCGGCCATCGTCTCGGTGAAGGGGTCCTGGTCCCATCCCCAGGGGCTGGTGTCGCTCCTGCCGCCGGAGTGGATGCGGTTCTTGCCCGTCCGGGATCCGATGCCGATGGAGACGTTCTTGATGGCCCCGCCGAAACCGGCCATCGCGTGTCCCTTGAAGTGGCTCAGGATCAGGAAGGAGCCGTAGTTCTTGAAATGCGCCCCAACCAGGTTGCCCTTGATGTTCTTTCCGCCGACGACCGGGAGCTCGATGGAGCCCTCCTCATCCATGATGTCCACGTCCGTGATGGCGGTGAAGCCATGGTCCTCCGCCACCTGCCGGTGCATGGCACTCTCGGCGCGGGAGCCGTTGTAGGCGGTGTTGCATTCCACAATAGTCCCGTTCACGTGCTGCACAAGGTCCTTGATGAGCTCCGGACGAAGGTAGTTGCTCGCGGGGGGTTCGCCAGTGCTGATCTTGACGGCCACCTTGCCCTCGGGCCTCCACTTCAGCGCCTCGTAAATTGCCCTGAGCCCCTCCGGGCTGATGTCCGTGGTCATGAAGACGACGGGCGCGGAGTCGCTGTCGGTCTGATGCTCAAGCGGAGCCTGGGCCGCGAAACCCGCTCCGCACCCAGCCGCCACGAGCAGGACCAGCGCCGCGATAACGACAAAACAGAGACGTGTGTTGACCATCAATCCATTCCTCCTGATTCACGATAAATTTTGGGACGGGACGAGGCCAAGCCCTATGCCCCCAATGCCTATTTAACACCCTTTTTCGCGCTCTCACGACCGTATAATTATTTATTCCGGCGGAGGGGCGCGCGGGAGCCTCAGGCCGAAGCCGCTGTTGACGCCCGGAATCAGCCATGTCCTGCCGATGTTGAGGTACGCCGCGGCGGTCTGGATACAATCCGAAAGGTAAGATATAATCTAATCACTGCGAAGAATTTTCTTAAACGAGGTGTTCCATTTATGAACAGAAATTTTTTAACACTGTTGCTCCTGGTCCTGGTGGGAGCGTCCGTCGCGTCAGCGTCACCCGTGACGGTGAGGACGCCGCTGGGCGAGGTTCGGGGGACCTCCGATGGCGAGGTCGTGAGCTTCAAGGGCATCCCCTACGCCAAGCCTCCCGTGGGCGAACTGGCCTATGCCCCGACACAGCCCGTCGAGCCCTGGGAGTGTGTGCTGGACGCGACGCGGTTTGGCCCCTCCGCCCTTCAGGTCCGCGGCCCTCTGTCGGGCTCCTCGAGGGAGAACATGTCCGACGCCGGCTGCCTGACGCTGAACGTGTGGGCCCCGGCCGGCGCAAAGCCGGGGGACGGCCTGCCTGTCTACGTCTTCATCCACGGCGGCGCCTACGCGCAGGGTTCCGGCAGCGTCCTCACGTACCACTCCAAGAGCCTCGCGCGGGACGGCATCGTCGCGGTCACGATCAACTACCGGCTCAACGCGCAGGGCTTCCTGGCGACGCGCGCGACCCTGGAGAAGTACGGCACGACCGGTAACTGGGGGCACCTGGACCAGATCGAGGCCCTGAAGTGGGTGCGGGCGAATATCGCGTCCTTCGGCGGCGATCCCGCGAAGGTGACGATCGGCGGCGAGTCGGCGGGGAGCTTCAGCGTCTCCACGATGATCCTCTCGCCGCTGGCCAAGGGGCTGTTCCGGGCCGCCATCATGGAGAGTGGGACCATCCTTGGCGCGGCC
>JAFUYV010000161.1 GCA_017476945.1 Fretibacterium sp. | reverse complement strand
TTTTGGATTATTTGTCAAAGACCGCAGAAACATTTTTACCGCCCATTCCTCCCGTATTGTCCGGACACAAAACACCGCGCCCGCTCTTCGCACTGTATTTTCTTGAAGCGGCAGCAAAATTTCAAGGGGACGTTTCAGAATGAAACCCCCTCTTTTTTACGGCCGCCTTGCGATTTTCCCGCCAACCGGATATATTGATATTGAGTGGTTATTATATCTTTGGATTTCAGGAGGTGAGAGCATGGACGCCACTTTTGCCGAGACCCTGCGCAATATGCGCTCGGAGAAAAAACTTTCCCAGCAGCAGTTAGCCGACAAACTGTTTGTGGACCGTTCCAGCGTCGCCAACTGGGAAAGCGGCAGGCGTGTCCCGGACGCTATCCTCATCTCCCGCTTGGCGGGCGTCCTTGGCGTGGACGTTTCCGTTTTGCTCAATGCCGCGGCGGTGGAGACCGCCCCCCCAAACGTCATCATCGTGGACGATGAGAAGGTTCTCCTCACCGGAGCCATGCCCATATTGGCCGAGGCCATGCCTGGAGCGGCGCTCAAGGGCTTTGCCAAAGCGTCGGAGGCCGTCAGCTTCGCAAGGAACAACCGGATTGCCGTCGCCTTTCTGGACATTGAGCTGGGCAAACAGAGCGGGCTTGACCTTTGCAGGACGCTGGTGGACATCCACCCGCTCACCAACGTCATATACCTCACCAGTTACCCCGACTATTCCCTCGAGGCCTGGAACACCCCGGCCATCGGATTCCTCGTCAAGCCGCTCAAGATAGAGACTGTCCGTGAACAACTCGGCAGGCTCCGGCACCCCGTCAAAGGACTGGACCGGCAATGTTAAACTGGCTCGACCTGGTGAACTTTGCGATTGGCGTCGCGGGCCTGACGCTCTCGGCGCTGGGCCTGATCCTGTCGCTCCTCATCCGCAACGTGGAGCAATGGATAAAACGTTTCCTCGTCGTCTTCTTTGCGTTTTTGATGGGCGACGTGGCGGGGGACCTCATCACCACGCTGTCCCTCTCGCTTCTCGGAGGCGTTCAGGGGAACGGGGCGTTCCTCACGCAGTTGGGGATATTTTTGGAGTCCCTCTTTCCCTCGCTCCTGATGCCAATGCTTGCGCTGTTCCTGCTCCATTGCAGCAACGAGAAGTGGGAGGGCAGCGTCCTGATGTACGTTGCCGGGGCGTTGTGGTCCGTCTATTTTATCCTGCTCGTCGTGACGCAGTTCACCACCGCGATTTATTACATCACCAGCGCAAATATCTACCATCGCGGCCCCTGGTATCCCGTGCTGCTGGTCCCGCCGGTCCTGCTGATGGGGACAAACCTCGTTGCGATGTACCGCAGGAAGGACAAACTCTCCGTACCCCAGATGAAGGCCCTGCGGACGATTTTAATCGTTCCGCTCGCCGCCATGCTGATTCAGATGCGGCTTTACGGCATCCGTTTCGTCGTCTTCGGCACGACAATCGCCGGATTTATCCTGTTTATCTACATCCTGACCGAACAGGCGGAGCGGTCTCTCCATCAGCAGATCGACATCAAGGTGTTGCAGATGCGCCCGCACTTTATCTATAACATTATGACGAGCATCTACTACCTCTGCAGCTTGGACGCGTCGAAGGCACAGAACGCCATTGATAACTTTACCACCTATCTGCGAAAGAACTTCAACGCCATCGTACACCATGGTCTGATCCCTTTTAATGAGGAGCTGGAGCACACAAGAGCGTATCTGGCTGTGGAAAAGGCGAGGTTCGAGGACCTTCTCTATGTGGAATACGACACGCCGCACACCGCGTTTCGGCTTCCGCCGCTGACGCTCCAACCTATTGTGGAGAACGCTGTCAAGCACGGCGTGGACCCGGAGCTGTCCCCCTTGTACGTTTTGATCCGCACCAGCCGGACGGAGGACGGCAGCAGGGTCTCGGTCGAGGACACCGGGCCGGGGTTTGACCCCAGGGACAATCATGAAAACGAAGAAGCGCACATTGGCCTCGATAATGTCCGAACGCGCCTGAAGATCATGTGCGGCGGCACGCTGGATATCTCGCCGCGCGAGGGCGGCGGAACGGTCGTCACCCTGTGGATTCCCGCTAGCGTCCCCCCCCCCGAAGTTTGCGCTTGCTAACATTTTTAAAAACAGGAGGATATTGATGATGAATATAGCAACGATAGCCTTGACGATAATTTTTTCGATATTGTCTAATTTTCCATCGGGGGCGGCGACCGTCGCGCCGGATAAGAACGGCGACGCGGCGCTTCAGGCGATGATTCAGGAGACCGTGGGGAAGTTTGCCCAACTGAACTACGCTGAGGGAGAGCTCAGTCTGCCCTGCAACCTGTTCCTTCCTGAGGGCTATCCCGGGACGGTGAAGTATCCGCTCGTCGTCTTTATCGCCGATGGCGGCACGGTGGGCAGGGAGACGGACGCGCCGCTTCGCCAGGGGTACGGCGGCATCATCTGGGCGGCAGCGTCGGAGCAGGCCAAGCGCAAGTGCATCGTCCTCGTGCCTCAATACCCGCAGAGGATTGTGGACGACCGCACCGGCGTCACCGCGGCGGCCTACATCTCCATGACGGAGAACCTCATCCGCGCTGTCATCGATGGGTTCCAGGTTGACGCGAACAGGGTCTACGCCACGGGGCAGTCGATGGGCTGCATGGCCCTGATGATCATGGCGGAGAAGCGCCCCGACCTTTTCGCCGCGGAGCTGTTCGTCGCCGGGCAGGGAAACCTGAAGGACATTGAAGGCCTGAGGCGGCAGCGGTTCTTCTACGTTACAGCGGAGGGGGACGAGAGGGCGGCCGCCGCACAGTCGAGGCTGATACGGAGATTTCAGGCGGAGGGCATCCCCATCAGCCGCACCCACGAGTGGGACGCGCGGATGTCGCAGGAGGAGTTCGCGAACGCTATCCGGATCATCCTCTCAGGCCGTCCCACCGCGAACTTCGCGCGCTTCATCAGGGGGACGGTCCTGCCGGAGGGCGCGCCGGCCAGCACGTCGGAGCACACCTGCTCCTTTGACGCCGCCTATAAAGTTGACGCCCTGCGGGACTGGCTGTTCACCCAGGGCCGGAAGGACAAGCCGACAAACTAGGCCCCGGATTAAAAACAAAGCCCCGCTCCGACAGGAGAGGGCTTTGTTGCTCGGCGTTGTCAGTTCGCCCGCTTGATGTGCAGAACTGGGGCCACCCGTAATAGGGATCGGACAGGATGATGTTCTCCAGCATCGCCAGGGCCGCATAGAATTGAAGCTGTCCCTCAGAAGGACGTCCGTCTTGGGAAGCCCAGGGCGAGGCGGACGGGGTGCCGTTGACAGGATATTTCTCCCATGATCCTGGGAAGGGCAATCTCGTTCTCCTCCCCGGCGTTCAGCGCCATCAGGAGGAGCGTCAGGGACTCACAAAGTGAATGGCCTCATGCCCGCCATGTCCGGGGTTGAGGAAGCTTCCGCCCCCGGCTTCCCTCTCCTCGATGGCGAGGGGCAACCCCTCCCTCCGTGACGTTCCAATGGGCCAGCACCCCCAATTTGACACCCAACGTTGCCGCGCAGCCCATGAAGGACATGACGGCAGGAAGAGCGCAAAAAAACTTTTTCACCGGCATCCCCATGGCCCCTTTCCTGAATCCGCTGGATATAAAGCTCCAACCAAATTATGCCCCTCCCCCAAAACGACGGCCCCCCTTGCGGGGGGCCGTCGGGATTAACGGGCCTCAGTAGTTCTCCGCCTTCTTCTGAAAGTAAGCCTTGGGATGCCCGCAGACGGGGCACAGCTCCGGAGCCTTTTTGCCCACCACGATATGACCGCAGTTGGAGCACTGCCAGATTGTGTCGCCTTCGGAGGAGAAAACGACCTCTCTCTTCACGTTGTCCAGCAGCTTGAGGTAGCGCGCCTCGTGCTCCTTCTCGATGGCCGCCACGGCATCGAAGAGCCGGGCAATATCCTCGAAGCCCTCCTCGCGCGCCGTCCTGGCGAAGCCGGGGTACATATCCGTCCACTCGCCGTTCTCGCCGGCCGCCGCGGCCTTCAGGTTCTCCGCCGTGTCCCCGATGCCGCCGAGGATCTTGAACCACATCTTGGCGTGTTCCTTCTCGTTGTTGGCCGTCTCCTCAAAGAGGTTGGAGATCTGGACGAACCCGTCCTTCTTCGCCTTGGACGCGAAGTAGGTATACTTGTTTCGCGCCTGGGACTCCCCGGCGAAGGCCGTCCACAGGTTCGCCTCCGTCTTCGTCCCCTTCAGCTCGTCCGCCCTGCTCCTCAGAAAATCTTCCGCCATGATACCATTCTCCTTTCGTTCGGTTGCGTGCCCCTCAAATACGCGCTTCGTAATCTTAACACATCCTGCGCCGCCGGAGGAGCGCCGCGCCAATTGACAGCGCCGCCACAGCTCCGCCCGCCATCCCGGCGCTGCACCCGCCGCCACCGCCGGAGTCCTTCGTCTCCGCCGTTGTGTCGTCCGTGTCATTGTGGGGATTCTCCCCCGTCTCGGCGATAAAGAAGCTGAGGTCCCACACGCCGTCGGCCGCGCCGTCTCCAATCAGCAGGTAGGGAATGCCGTCGTCCTTAAACAGCTCGATGAACCCCGTG
>JAFUYV010000160.1 GCA_017476945.1 Fretibacterium sp. | reverse complement strand
TGGAGCAGGTCCTTGTCCGAGGAGAGCAGCACCGCCTGGTACCCCTCCCCCGCCGCTCGGAGGGCCAGGGACGCCATCACGTCGTCGGCCTCGACACCGTCCTCCACCAGGACCGGGATGCCCATGAGTCGAAGCAGGTCCTGAAGGATGGGGAGCTGCTGTTTGAACTCCGGGGGGCTGGGCTTGCGGGTGGCCTTGTACTGGGGCAGGAGCTCGTGGCGGAAGGTGGGCCCCGGCGCGTCGAACACCGCGACGGCGCAGCGAGGCGACACGTCGTCCTGGGCCCTGGCCAGCATATTCGTGAAGCCCATGATCATGTTGGTCGGTGTCCCGTCCGGGGCCGTGAAGGTCCCGTCTATCGCGTGAAAGGCCCTGTGGGCCAGCCCATGCCCGTCGATAATCAGAATTTTATTAGGACTATTCATATTTGATTCCATCTCCCCGAAATTCAACCTGTGGAATGGTGTATAATACAAACAAAGCCGACCGCGGGAGAGCGGACGGATTTCGCGCTCCCCTTTGGCTGCCGAAACGGGGCTGGAGATCCCCGCCTCGGGCTTACGTCCTCAGCGGGAGAATCCTATTTCAATGGCGCGGAGAAGAGCCGCTAGTCCTGCTGTGAGCGAACGGATCGCTTGCGGCAGTTCTTTTATCTGTTTTAGCCACTGCATACGCATCACCCCCTTCCTTTCGGACAGAGGGGATACCCCTGACAGTCTCACCCCAAAAAATTCTTGAGGATATCTCCTAGCTCATTATTTTATCACGTGCCTGGCGAAAAATGCGCTATCATATACAGGATTGCAAGATAAGATGCCGCCTGTCGCAGGGGGCAAAGTAAGGAGTTGGCGCGTTATGGCAGATAAGGATATACGGGTGCGGTTCGCCCCGAGCCCCACGGGGGCGCTGCACATCGGCGGCGGGCACACCGCCCTGTTCAACTGGCTCTGGGCCCGGCACACCGGCGGGTGCTTCATCCTCCGCATCGAGGACACCGACCTGGTTCGCTCCACCAAGGAATACGAGCAGACCATCATGGACGGCATGACGTGGCTGGGGCTCGACTGGGACGAGGGCCCCGACAAGGGCGGCGACTACGGCCCTTACCGTCAGTCCGAGAGGCTGGACCTGTACCGCAAGTATGCCGAACAGCTCATCGGCGAGGGCAAGGCCTACAGGGACGGCGAGGCGGTGCTGTTCCGGGTGGAACCGGGGCAGGACGTGTCCTTCGACGACGCGGTGTACGGCCGCGTGGAGGTCATGAGCGACGCGCTGAAGGAACGGGACTCGGATAAGCTCAAGGACATCGTGATCATCAAGAGCGACGGGATGCCCACCTACAACTACGCCGTGGTCGTGGACGACCACCTGATGGCCATCAGCCATGTCATCCGCGGCGAGGACCACATCTCGAACACGCCGAAGCAGATCCTTCTCTACCGCGCGCTGGGCTGGGACGTGCCGGTCTTCGCGCACCTGCCCATGATCCTGGGTCGGGACAAGAAGAAGCTCAGCAAACGCCACGGGGCCACTAGCGTCTACGAGTACCGGGACATGGGCTACATGCCGGACTCGGTGTTTAACTTCCTGGCGCTGCTCGGCTGGTCCGCCGGCGAGGGGCACGAGGTCTTCACGCGGGCCGAGGCCGCAAGCCTCTTCGAGCTGTCCCGCGTCACGCGCAAGCCCGCCGTGCTGGACCCCGACAAGATGAACTTCATTAACCAGGAGCATTTGAAGCGGCTGGACCCCGATACGCGGCTGGCGATGGTGCGTCCCTTCTGGGAGGAGATGGGGCTTCCCGTGTCTCAGGTCGAGGCGGACCGCGGCAAGGATTGGCTGGCTGGGGCCCTGACCCTGATGGAGGGGCGGGGGCGGACGGCCAGGGAGATGGCGGAGTTCTCGGATTACTTCGTGTCCTTCGAGCCGGTGAAGACCCGCTGGGACGGGGCGGACATCGCGGAGGACCGGAAGCCCGGCCTGAGGGAGTTCTTTGCGGCAATCCTCGCCGAGCCCGAGTGGATGCCGGAGGCTTTGGAGGCGCGCGCCCGAAACTGGACGGAGGAACGCGGCGTCAAGATGAAGGACTACGCCATGCCGCTGCGGTTCGCCCTCACGGGGATGAAGGTCAGCCCCGGCATCTTCGAGGTCGCCGCCCACCTTGGCCGCGACGAGGCCCGACGCCGGCTGGAATATTACGGGCTGGTATGACGTGGGGGCTTAACGGGTCAGGGACAACCCTGGCCCGTCCTCTCGCGAGGAAAACATAGCTTGCGAGGTGTTGCTTGTGCTGCTGGAGAGGTATTTGCGGGAGGTCCCCCTGCCCGAGGATTTGACGCAATCGGCCGTCTTTCAGGCGATGGCAAGGACGCAGAATGTTTTTACGATGATCCGCGAGCGGGCGGGAATTAAGCTGCCTTCCATCATTCAAGCCAATAATTTCAGCGGGGTTGTATCCAACGTGTTCTCCAGGATGCTGGGCGAGGTCAGCGCGTATCATCCGTTCAGCGACCAGCGCTACCCGGACTTGATGCACGAGAGCAAGGAAATTGGCCTGGAGGTCAAGGCTTCCAACAAACCCATGAAGGGAGGCGAGGGGCATAACGGGTGGCACATTGTCGCCTGCTTTACGGTACTCCCCAATGACGATATTGAGTTTATCCAGTTGGAGATCGCCTGTCTCATAGGGTTTGAGCGCGACGACTCCGACTGGAAGTATATGGGCAGCAGGAGAAACGCCAACAACTCGCAGCGCACGGAGACCTACGTGACAACCAGCATCGGAACGGCCAAACTGCGGGATGGTAGCGTTTATCTCAATCCCGAACACGTCCACATCTCTTCGGCGATGATTCGGGGGCGGGAGCGATTGGGCAAGACATATCCGCCGCCGCCGTTTTCCCCACTATATCGCGAGGGATAGCTGCCGCGGATACAACGCGCTGATACGGGGGATGGCGTCTTTCGCCAATTCGTAAAAGCGGGCGTCCTTCTCCGTGCCGATAGCGTCATAGCCATAGTAATTTGCCGCGGCCAGAGTGGATCCGCTTCCGGCGAATGGATCGTAGAGGGTTCCGGAACCAAAGGGAAGGGCGGCGTAAACTATTTTGCGCATAAAGGACTGAGGCTTGAGGCTTGGATGCGGCGCGATGTCCCGTTCGGCCTTTGGGGTTTTTTCACTCTGGATGAGATCGCAGAACGGCATATCCTCCTCGCTCCTCCTGAGAGCCCCGGCGTTCCAGCGCCTGAGGTTTTCCGCAACCGTTCTCTCGGACAGCGGCTTGCGGTACAGTCCCCAGGGTTCCCAGAGGCCCTTAGGGATAACGGAAAGCGAGGCAAACTCCCTCTCCGCTCCTTTGGGCCTGTCCCCTCCCCTCAGCGTCGATACGGTCCTGATGATCTCGCCGCGCCTTTCAAAGCCGGAGTTTCTCATGGCCAGGCTCACAATGTCGGATAAGAGCGGCGTTGAGGCGAT
>JAFUYV010000159.1 GCA_017476945.1 Fretibacterium sp. | reverse complement strand
GGCCATCCCCGTGTCCAAGAGCCAGGTGTTCACAACGGCGGCCAACAATCAGCCTCAGGTGGAGATCAAGGTCCTTCAGGGCGAGCGCTCCATGGCGGCGGACAACGTGAAACTGGGCGAGTTTGTGCTGGATGGCATCCCCCCCGCACCGCGCGGCGTGCCCCAGATTGAGGTGACGTTCAACATCGACGTCAACGGCATCCTCAACGTCTCCGCCAAGGACAAGGGTACGGGCAAGGCGCAAAAGATCACCATCCAGTCCTCTAACCTCTCGAAGGATGAGATTGAGCGCATGAAAAACGACGCCGAGGCCCACGCGGAGGAGGACGAGCAGAAGCGCAGCGCCGCGGAGGTGCGCAACGAGGCGGACGCGGCGGTCTTCGCGGCCGAGAAGCTGATGAACGACTTGGGCGACAAGATGAGCGCCGAGGAGAAGGGCAAGGTCAACTCTAGGCTGGACGCGCTGAAGAGCGCCATCGAGAAGAACGACGGCGCGGCCATGAAGCGCGCGAAGGAGGACCTGGACAAGACGCTCCAGGAGTTCTCGACTCGGCTCTACCAGGCGGCCGGCGCCGGCGCGGCAGGCAGCCCCACGGGAGATGCAGGCGCTTCCTCCAACAACACGGGCAGCGGCGGCCCCTCCGACGGCGAGACGGTAGACGCGGAGTTCAGCGAGCGGCAGTAAGTCATCACGTATCAAACAGGAGCGGCGGAAAGAAATTTTCCGCCGCTCTTTTTTAAGATTTGCCCTTTCCTTTGACGGGGGGCTTTACTGTGATCTTCTGCCACAGCGAGATGTATTGCTCGTGCAAAAACGCCGGATAATCCCGGTTCAGGGGGGGGCGCTGAAGGAAGAATACGCCGGTTAACCCCGTCAGCGCCCGCCGGAGAACGCGCGGCGTCCCCCCATCGGCCACGACCATCACCCCCGCGGCCCTCTTCGTCTCAAGGAACTCCCGAAAGGCGGCAAGGTTCTTCGCCCACCCGGCAAGCTGTTCGGCCGAGGGGCGCTCAATTCTGCAGCCAGCCGCCTGAAGCAGTGCCCCGCTGGCCCCGCTCAAATCGCAGACCGCCATGCCGCGGAGGACCTGCTGACCTGCGAGGACTGAGCTGGAGAGGCGCGCCTGAAATTCCGCCAGACGCCGCTGATAATAGGGATAGTTCGCCGCATCCCAACTCGACAGGACGGTCAGGATCCGCTGCGCCACAAAGGGCAGCACGGAGGGGTCAGAGAGGGACGCATCCAAGCTGGACGCGGCAATGGGAAAGGGAGCGTAGAGACATCGAAGGTTGGGCCACTCCCCTTCCTTTATTCCCGCAGTTTTTACGTCCCCGGCATCCAGGGCGATGATGTGAGCGTCCGGCGGCAGAGATTTCAACACCTTAGCGCTTGGCCGGACGAGCTCCCCCTCGCCGTTCCACTCCTGAAGCGAGCTGACCTCAACATTGGAGCCCCCTATGAAGGTCGTGATCAGGGCCAACCAGGGCTGTGTCACCGTTACAGCCAAACCCGTGCCCCAGGCCGCATGAGGACAGGCCAGAAGGAAGAAGAGCATAAGACAGGACGAAAGCCCAGGCTTCCGCCTCGTCATGTCTTCGCCTGCTCCTTAAGCGCGTCGAGAAGCAGGGCAGCCGCCGCGGACTCAGCCCCCTTGCGCGTTGGCCCGTCCGCAGCGCGCTCAAGGCCATTTGCCCGCACGGTGACCTGAAAGACAGGGGCGTGGGATGGCCCCCTGACGCTGAGCAGCTCGTAATGAGGCAGGGGGAACTCGTGAGCCTGGAGCCATATTTGAAGCCGCGACTTGGGGTCAAGGACGGCCGCACGCTCCTCCGCTTCCTGAAGGAAAAGCCCCCGAATCACAGCCTCCGCCGCGGACACACCACTGTCCAGGCAGATGGCCCCCAGCAGTGCCTCCACGGCGTCCGCACAGATGGAGGACGGAAGGGCCCCATCCTTCATCGAGTTGCCGTGCAGAAGCAGGCCGGGAACGCCCAGGGCCTCTGCCCTGCGGCAGAGCGAAGCGCCGCAGACGAGCTCCGCGCGCATCCGGGTCAGCTCCCCCTCCGGCGCCTCGGGATACATCCGGTAGAGGGCGCGGGCAACGATAAACCCCAGGATGGAGTCCCCCAGAAATTCCAGCCGCTCGTTATTGAGAGGCAGTCCATGCTCATTGGCAAAGGAAGAATGGCAGAGGGCTTCCTCAAGAAGCCCTCTGTCCTTGAAACGATAGCCCAGCTTATCCTGAAGCGTGTCCAGGTCGCGGGCCTCAACGCGCGCCCTCTCCTGAGGAGAAAGGATGGCGTTAGATATAACGCTGGAAAGCGAGGACGCCATTGTGCCCGCCGAACCCAAAGCTGTTCACCAGAAGCCGGTCAACCTTCTTGTCCACGCCGTGACCCGTGGCGATGTTGAGGTCACACTCCGGATCCGGGGTCGTGTAGTTAAGGGTGGGGTGGATGTAGCCCTCCTCGATGGCCTGAAGGGAGGCGATGACCTCCAGCCCTCCGGCCGCCCCAAGGCAGTGCCCAATCATCGACTTCGTCGAGGTCACGACGACCTGCTTCGCGTAATCCCCAAAGACCTCGTGGATCATGTGGGACTCCATCCTGTCGTTCAAGCCCGTGGAGGTGCCGTGCGCGTTGATGTAGTCCACCTGTCCCGGCTCCCAGCCAGCCATCTTCATGGCGTGCCGCGTCGCAAAGGCGGCGCCCTTCGCCTCGGGGTCCGGGGCCGTGATGTGCCCCGCGTCGCAGGAGGTGCCATATCCCACGAACTCGCCGTAGATATGCGCGCCGCGCGCCAGGGCGTGCCGCAGTTCCTCCAACACGACGACCCCCGCACCCTCCCCCATCACAAAGCCGTCGCGGTCCTTGTCGAAAGGACGGCTGGCCGTCTCTGGAGAATCCATGCGGGTGGAGAGGGCCTTCATCGAGGCGAACCCCGCGATGCTGATGGCCCGGAGCGCCGCCTCCGTCCCCCCGGCGATGATGACGTCCGCGTCGTCGCGGAGGATGGTGTGGTAAGCCTCGCCCATGCTGTGCAGGGAGGTGGCGCAGGCCGTGACGACGCAGAGATTGGGCCCCTTGGCCCCAAGGACGATGGCCACGTAGGCCGTGGACATGTTGCTGATCATCATAGGAATGAAGTACGGGCTCACACGCCGGGACCCCTTCTCCATCATCGTCTTGAAATTGTTAAAGGAGGTCTCGATCCCTCCCTGGCCCGTGCCGATATAGACACCCAGGCGGTAGGGATCCATACCCGCGGTGTCCAGCTTCGCGTCCTCCACGGCCATCTTCGCCGCGGCGACGGCGAACTGGATGGCGCGATCAGAGCGCTTTGCCTCCTTGCCAGGCATCCAGACGGTGGGGTCAAAGTCCTTGATCTCCGCGCCAAACGTCACAGGGCAGTCACCCAGCTCAAACATGGTAATAGGGCCAATCCCGTTCTTCCCCTCATGGAGGGCCTTCCAATACGCCTCACGGCCCAGGGCGATGGGGCTTACAGGCCCCAGGCCCGTCACGACGACTCTCCTTTTTTCCGTCAAGTTCATCACTCCTGATCTATGTGCCAGCGCGGCCGGCAAAGACAAAAGGCCGCGCATGATATCCTGCAAACAAAGGGGAAGGCCGGCTGCTCCTTCCCCCAGGCCGGGCCGAAATCTTACTCCTCGACCCCAATTTTGCTCAGCGTGTAGTTCATCGCCTCGCCGACCGATGTCAGCTTCTCGGCGTCCTCGTCGGGGATCTCGATATCGAACTCCTCCTCAATCCCCATGATCAGCTCCACGATATCCAGGGAGTCCGCCCCAAGGTCCTCAACAAACGTCGCCTCGGGAACGATCTGATCTTCCTCCACGTCCAGACGGTCGGTGATAATCTCCTTCAGCCTGGCAAGCACTTCTTCCTTCTTCATCCCGCTCACCTCCCTCCGTTCTGACAAAACATCGCATATAATTAACACATAGTCATGCCGCCGTCAACTGCCAAAACCTGGCCCGTGATATAAGAATTTTCCGCAAGGGCAAAAAACGCGACGGCACGCGCGACATCTTCGGGCCTCCCGATGCACCCCACGGGAATCTGGGCCGTGATCGCGGAGCGGACCTCCTCCTTCAGGGCTCCCGTCATGCTCGTGTCGATAAACCCGGGCGCGACGGCGTTGGCGGTGATCCCCCGCGAGGCGTACTCCCGCGCGATGGATTTGGTGAAGCCGATAATCCCCGCCTTCGACGCGGCGTAGTTCGCCTGGCCCGCGTTGCCCGTAAGCCCAACGACTGAGGAAATGCTGATGACCCTCCCCCAGCGCGCCTTGGACATGTCGCGCAGGGCCTCCTTCGTGCAGTTGAAGGCCGAGGTGAGGTTGGCGGAGAGGACCGCGTCCCAGTCCTCCAGCTTCATCCGCATCAGGAGGGTGTCCCGGGTGATCCCCGCGTTGTTCACCAGGACCGCCACGGGCCCCAGGGCCTCCCGAACCTCCTTGAAGAGCGCCTCAACCTGCGCCCTGTCCGACACGTCGGCCTTGAAGGGCCGGGCCCGGACGCCCAGCGCCTCAATATCTTTCACCAGCACCTCCGCCGCCTCCGCGCTGCGATTGTAATTGACCGCAACGTCAAACCCGTTTTTCGCCAGCTCCAACGCGACGGCCCGTCCAATCCCGCGGGCCGCCCCCGTGACCAGCGCCAGACGGCGCTCGTTTGCCTGCTCCGCCATCACCGGGCCTCCCGCAACAGCTCCGCCACAGCCTCAAGGGCTTTGGGCGTCCCCGCCGCCTTCTGAGTCAGGCCCTTGCGGCAGCGCTTGATGAGCCCGCACAGCACCTCGCCAGGCCCAAGCTCCAGGAAGGTGTCCACCCCGTTATCCGCCATATAGGCCACGGAATCCTCCCACAGCACGGGGCTGAAGGTCTGCTCATAGAGGGAGGCGCGGATCGCGTCCGCCGCCGTGACAGGCTTTGCGCTGACGTTGGCGACGAGGGGCCACTTAGGGTCGGCCCACCCGCACTTATCGAACTCCGTCTTCAGCTTCTCCGCCGCGGGGACCATCAGGCGGCTGTGGAAGGGGGCACTGACGTTGAGCCTCACGGTTTTGCGCGCGCCCCTGGCCTTCGCCAGCTCAGACGCCTTATCGACGAACTCCGCCACGCCGGAGATGACCACCTGGCCGGGGGAGTTGAAGTTCGCGGCCTGACATTCACCCTCCGGCGCGGCCTCTGCGCACACGGCCCGGACCGCTTCCGCGTCGAGCCCCAGAATTGCCGCCATGGCCCCGACGCCCTCCGGCGCGGCCTCCTGCATCCACCGCCCCCGCTTGTTCACAAGCCGCACGGCGTCCCAGAAGGACAGCGTCCCCGCGGCCACCAGCGCCGTATACTCGCCCAGGCTGTGCCCCGCTGTGAAGGCCGGGACCAGGTCCACGCCCATATCGTCCTGAAGGGCCCGGAGCGCCGCGACGCTCACCGTCATGATGGCGGGCTGGGCATTGGCCGTCAGCGTCAGCTCCCCCTCCGGCCCATTGAAGATCAGCTCCGACAGGTGCGCGGACAGGGCGTCGTCCGCCTCCTGAAAGACGGCCTTCGCCGCGGGAAAGGTATCGAAGAGCTCGCGCCCCATCCCCACCTGCTGGGCCCCCTGACCGGGAAAACAAATCGCGTATTTCAAAAAGGTACCTCCTGAATAAATCTCGCCTAACCGGCGTCGCAGGCCCCGGCGACAGAGCCCAGGACCTCGCGCGCCCCGCTGAACAGCTCCTCAATGATCTCGCGGGCGGGCTGTATCTTGTGAACCATCGCCGCGCTCTGACCGGACATGAGGGAACCCCAGTCCGTATCGCCATCGACGACGGCGGCCCGCAGTTTGCCCGTGCCCAGCGCCTCGATCTCCGACGCCGGGGCCCCGCTGGACTCCAGGCGCTCGAACTCCGCCGTCAGCTTGTTGCGCAGGCAGCGCACTGGATGCCCCAGGCTCTGGCCCGTGATGGCCGTGCCGCGGTCCCGCGCATCGAGGACGGCCTGCTTGTAGTTTGGATGGACCGTGCACTCCTCACAGCAGATGAAGCGCGTTCCAACCTGGACGCCCTCGGCCCCCAGAGCAAAGGCCGCGGCCACGCCGCGCCCGTCGGCCACCCCCCCCGCCGTGATGACGGGGATGCTCACCGCCTCGGCGATCTGCGGCGTCAGGACCATCGTGGTGAGCTCGCCGATATGCCCGCCAGCCTCCATTCCCTCCGCGACCACGGCGTCCGCCCCCTGTTTCTCCACGCGGCGCGCCTGCGTGACGGACGCCACCACCGGGATAACGATAGTACCCAGGGGCTTCAGCCGTTCCAGCACTTTGCCAGGACTCCCCGCCCCCGTCGTCACGATGGGGACACGATGCTTCGCGGCCATCTCCAGCGCATCGCCCGCCGTGGGGGACATCAGCATGATGTTAAGCCCAAAGGGCTTTCCCCCATTGATCAAGCTCTTCGCCTTCAGGATCTCCTGCTCAAGGAGCTCCGCCGGCATCGCCGCCGCCGCAATGATGCCCACCCCGCCGCCGTTACTCACGGCCGCCGCCAGGGGCGCGTTAGCCACCCAGGCCATCCCTCCCTGGAGGAGGGGATACTCCGTCCCCAGCAATTTACATACTCGGTTGTTCTTGATCATGATCTCACCTCGCTGAGAAAGGGGCCGTGCCCCTGCCAGACGCCTTCATTCCCCGTGTGCCGGGCCCGTATCCAGCTCGGCCTGTATCTGCCCGATGCCGTCCTCCTCGATGAACCTCCGGGCGGCGGAGACCGCCGCGGCAATCGCCGGTTCCTTAGAGCGGCCGTGGGCCTTGAGGACAACGCCCTTGACGCCAAGCAGGGGCGTGCCGCCGTACTTCTCATAGTTGAAGCGCGTCCACAGGGACTTCACCGTCGGGGCCAGGAAGACCATCCCCGCCTTGGCCAGAAGGGACTTCCGGACCTCCTCCGTGAGGAGGGACTTGAGCCCCTGCATAATCCCTTCGCTGAGCTTAAGGGCCACGTTGCCCATAAAGCCGTCGCAGACCACGACGTCCGATCGGCCCCAGACGATGTCGTTGCCCTCCGTGTAGCCTTGGAAGTTCAAGGCGCTCCTCATCAGGAGGGCTCGCGCCCCGGCCACGCACTCGTCGCCCTTGATCTCCTCCGTCCCGTTGGAGAGGAGCCGCACCTCCGGCTCCGCGACCTTCAAAATCTTCCGGGAGTAGACGCTGCCCATCAGGGCGAACTGGTACAGGTTCTCCGGCTTGCAGCGGACCGTCGCCCCCACGTCCAGCAGCAGCGACCACTTCTCGATGGTGGGGAGCAGGGTCGCCAGCGCCGGCCGGTCGATGCCGGGCAGCCGCCCAACGACCAGCACGCCCCCTGCCACAATCGCCCCCGTGTTGCCCGCGGAGATGCAGCCCTGGGCCTCCCCGCTGCGGACCATCTCCATCGCCACCCTCAGGCTGGAGTTGTGCTTCTTGCGGATGGCCACGGCCGGATGTTCGTCCATCCCGATGACCTCTGTGGTGTGGACAACCCGTATCCGGGACCGCACGTCAGAGGGCACGGGGACCAGGATGGAGCGGATCCGCCCCTCGTCCCCCGTCAGGATAACCTCGATATCGGGGAAGTCCCGACAGGCGTCCACCGCCCCCAGGCACACCGCGTCCGGGGCATTGTCCCCTCCCATCGCGTCCACTGCTATGGTTATCTTCTTCATCTTGCTCTCTTCATCTCGTTTCCCCGAATCATTCCGGCGTTTCTTCAATCAATGACCTCGACGATGAAGCGGCCCACGAAGATCTCCTTCTCCCCCACCCTCGTGCGGACGCTGACGATCCGGCGGCCATCGCGCCCAACACCCACCTTGGCCCGAGCCACCAGCGTGTCCCCCACGTGGGCGTGCCCCTTATAGACGCCACGCGCCGAGTCCACGATGACCACCGCCGCCTCGATAGCGGCCACGGCGATAGAGCTGGCCTGAGAGTAGATATCGTGGTCCCACACGATGTCCGTCAGCCGGAAGGCCATATCGCGGGCCGTGCGCAGGACGGAGAGGGCCCACTTGTTCGGCTCAAGCTCCAGCAGCTCCCCCACGACCTCGCTCTGACGGAGTGAGCGCAGCTTGCTGCCCGCCTCCTGGGCCATAGAACGCAGCCTCTCCCGAAGCTCCGGCACCCCCATCAGCGCACGGTCCAGCCGCACTGTACTGACGCTGACGCCCAGCGTGGCTGCCAGTTCCTGGTCCGTGGCCATCGGGTTGTCCCCTATAATCTTAATGAGGCGTTCCTGCCGCGCCTTCTTCTCCGTCCTGATTTCAAGCGCCCCCATCAATGTCCGCCTTAACACCTGGTATTAATATCTACTGCGCGAAACTGGAAGCAGTATACGAGGAGAAGCCCTCTTCGTCAAGAGGGTAAAACTTGTTTTAGCGCAGGATCAGGGCACACTTCTACGACGGGATGCCCTTCATAACTTGAAACTTGAACGTGAAAGCTCCTTTAAAAGGACGCCTTCACGTTCCGTATTGATGCTTCCATACCCTTGTACCGCTTACAGATGTCGCCTACGCCCCCGCCATCATACCGAGTATGCGAGCCACGGCAAGACCGCCGAACGTCCCGCAGACGTAACCCATCAGGGCCATCAGGACGCCGATGGGGACAAGCGTCTCCTTGTACGCCGCGGCGACAACCGGCGCGGCCGCCACGGCCCCGATGTTCGCCAGGCTCGCCGTCGCGCAGGTGAAGAGGTCCAGGCGGAACAGCTTTGCCAGCAGGGCCATCAGGACGGCGTGCACCGCGAGGATGAAGAAGCCCGCCAGCAGGTAATACGGCGCGTCCACAAGCTCCTTGAAGCTCGCGCGGGAGGCGATGAGACAGATCATCAGGTAGAGCATGGATACGGAGACGGGCGAGCTGCCAGGCACATTGCCCAGCGGCGTCATGGCGCAGATGATCCCCAAGACCGTCGCGATGACGATCGTCAGCGTGTTTGTGGAGAAGAAGTCGCTCTTGCCGAACATCTCCACGAGCTTGGGCGACAGATACGCCCCCCACGTCTCGGAAATAGCGGCCACCATGAACCCCAGCCCGAACAGCAGCGCGAGGTCCGAGGCCTCGACCCTCGTGCGGACCTGCTTCTGTGACTCGGCCAGCCGAGTGCCGAGCTCGTCGATCAGGCGGGTATCCGCCCTCGTCCAGCGGTTGAACGCATAGGCCAGCGGCACCGTCCCCAGGAGCAGGATAACCCAGATGGAGTAGTTGACGTTGTCAATCAGGAGCGTATAACCCATCACGGAGTCGGGGATGTCCAGCGCCCCCTGTATCGCGACCATGTTGGCCGTGCCGCCGATCCAGCTCCCCGCCAGCGCGCCGAAGGTCTTTGCCGCCTCCGGGGGGAAGCCGTCCTTCATGAAGTAAAACATAACGATAAATCCCGCCATGATGGTGAAGGTGGCGCAGAAGAAGCCGAGCAGCATCTTTGGCCCCAGCTTCAGAATCTTCACGATGTCGCAGCGCAGGAGCATGATGAAGATCATCGCGGGGATGATGTGCCCGCGCACCGTCTGATAGGCCAGTTTCACATCCGGACCTCCCCAGAGGTCGAAGGTTGCGAAGAGCATACAGCCCAGGTAGAGGATGACGGGCGTCGGGACATAGGTGAAGAATACCGTCTTCTTATACTTTCGCTCCAGGCTGGCCACTATGCCCGCGAAGAGCGTCAGTGACGCGATGTACATAAATCCGTTGGTTATCATAAGGGCACCTCCAAATTACATGGAATAAATCTCAAGGTTTTATTGGACCCGCTCACGCCATCCTCCGCCCCTGACGGCCTCAACGTCCAGCCCGGGCGCGTCTCCCAGCGAGACAACCTTCATTATACATGACCTCGCCCCGCCGGTACAGCCGGTGTCCGTGTTCATCAGCGCCGCCTTATAGGGAGGAGGCGGGATGACGGAGTACGAAGTCCTGGCGATGGGCGACGAGCGGATGTGCGACATCTGCGGGGCGCTCAACGGCACGGTG
>JAFUYV010000019.1 GCA_017476945.1 Fretibacterium sp. | reverse complement strand
CACTGCCACAACGACCTGGGTATGGGGGTGGCGAACTCCCTGGCCTGCGTCAAAGCCGGGGCATCTCAGGTGGAGTGTACCATCAATGGCATCGGCGAGCGGGCCGGCAACGCCAGCCTGGAGGAAATCGTCATGGCCCTTCACACCCGAAAGGACTTCTACGACGCGGACACGAGGATCAACACCCGTCAGCTCTATCGCTCCAGCAAGCTTCTGAGCAGCATCACCGGCGTCCCTGTCCCCCCCACGAAGCCCATCGTCGGAGCCAACGCCTTTGCCCATGAGGCTGGCATCCATCAGCACGGTGTCATCGCCAACACCCAGACCTACGAGATCATGAACCCGGCCGACGTGGGGATACTCCACCGGTCACTGGTCCTGGGCAAGCACTCCGGGAAACACGCCCTTCAGGAGCGTCTGGAGTCCATGGGATACAGCCTGACGGAGGAGGAGCTGGAGGACATTTTCGTCCGTTTCAAGCACCTGGCCGACAAGAAGAAGAACATCACGAGTTCCGACCTGGAGGCGCTGACGCTCCATCGTAGAAGCGACAACGTGGAGAGCTCCACGTCCTGCCAGCTTGCCGGATACGTCGTCAACACCGGACGGGATATGCCCAACATCGCCTACATCAAGCTGAAGAGGGGCGACCGGGAGCTTCAGGATGTGGTGAGCGGCCCCGGCCCTCTGGACGCCTCCTTCAAGGCCATTAACCGGATGCTGGGGGTGGATGTGAGATTGGCCGACTTCAGCCTGAATGCCGTCACGGAGGGAGAGGACGCCATTGGCGAGGCCGTGGTCAAGATCGCCGATGGCCAGGGACGCAGCTTCACCGGCTCCGGCCTGTCCACGGACATCATCGAGTCCTCCATTCTGGCCTATTTGAACGGGATCAATAAGATGTGTGAGGAGGACGCCTGAGGAAGGCGGCCATCAGCCATTAAGCACTATATAAATTAAGCACTACTAAAAGGAGGACAAGTTAATGGGAATGACGATGACGCAGAAAATCCTGGCTCGGCACGCAGGGCTGGACGCGGTCCACGCGGGGCAGCTCATCCAGGCCAAGCTCGACCTGGTGCTGGCCAACGACATCACCGCGCCCGTGTCCATCAACGAGTTCGAGACGGCGGGGTTTGATAAGGTCTTCGACAAGGACCGCATCGCTCTGGTGATGGATCACTTCGTGCCGAACAAGGACATCAAGTCCGCCACACAGTGCAAACAGTGCCGTACCTTCGCACGAAAGTTCGACATCAAACATTTTTACGACGTGGGGGTGATGGGCATCGAACACGCACTGCTTCCTGAGAAAGGCCTGGTGGCGCCGGGCGAGGCCGTCATAGGCGCCGACTCCCACACCTGCACTTACGGGGCTCTAAACGCCTTCTCCACCGGCGTGGGCTCGACGGACCTGGGCGCGGCCATGGCCGCGGGGCAGACCTGGTTCAAGGTCCCCGCCGCGATTAAGGTCAACGTCACGGGGCACAAGCGGCCCTATGTCTGCGGCAAAGATATCATCCTGTGGCTCATCGGTAAAATCGGCGTGGACGGGGCCCTGTATCAGTCCCTGGAGTTCTTCGGCGACGGCCTAAAAGAGCTTGGCATGGCCGACCGCCTGACGATAGCCAATATGGCGATCGAGGCCGGAGGGAAGAACGGCATCTTCCCGGTGGATGACATCACGCGGGAGTACCTCAAGGGCCGGGTGACCCGCCCGTGGGAGGCCGTTGAACCCGACGAGGACGCGGAATACGTCCGGACCGTGGAGCTGGACCTGGACAAGATCGACTGCACCGTGTCCTGGCCTCACCTGCCGGAGAACGCCCGGAGCGCCCGCGAGGGGAAGGACATCCCTATCGACCAGGTGGTGATTGGCTCCTGCACCAACGGGCGCATTGAGGATATGGCTGCCGCCGCTGAAATCTTCAGGGGGCATCACCTGGCGAAGGGCGTCCGTGGCATCATCATCCCGGCCACTCAGGACGTCTACCGTGAGTGCATAAAGCGCGGCTATACGGAGATATTCATGGACGCGGGCTGTGCCGTCTCCACCCCCACCTGCGGTCCCTGCCTGGGCGGTTACATGGGGATCCTCGCCGCTGGGGAGCGCTGCGTCTCCACCACCAACCGGAATTTTGTCGGCCGCATGGGGCACGTGGACAGCGAGGTCTACCTCGCCTCCCCCGCCATCGCGGCAGCCTCCGGCATCGCCGGACATATCGCCCATCCTGAGGAGGTCATGAAATGAGCACCCTGAAGAACGCGCATGGAACGGTCCACAAATACGGCGATCACGTGGACACCGACGTCATTATCCCCGCCCGCTATCTGGCCTCGCAGGACCCGAAGGAGCTGGCCTCTCACTGCATGGAGGACATCGACAAGGACTTCCTGACAAAGAACAAGCCTGGCGACATCGTGGCCGCGGGGTGGAACTTCGGCTGCGGCTCCTCGCGGGAACACGCGCCCATCGCCCTGAAGGCGGCCGGGGTGTCCTGCGTCATCGCCAAGACCTTTGCCCGCATCTTCTACCGCAACGCCATCAACATTGGGCTCGCCATCTTGGAGTGTCCGGCGGCCAGCGACGGCATCCGCGACGGCGACCAGGTGAAGGTGGATTTCGACACCGGCCTGATCACGGACGAGTCCACGGGCAAGTCCTACCAGGCCGAGCCCTTTCCGCCCTTCATCAGGGACATGATCGCCCAAGGCGGGCTCATGGCCTCGCTCAAGGCAAAGGGGCTGGGGAGATGAAGAAATCCATCGCCGTGATTCGGGGGGACGGCATCGGGCCGGAGATCACCGGCGAGGCCCTTGCCGTGCTGGAGGCCGTGGCGGGAAAATTTGGCCACGAGTTTGCCCTTCAGGAGGCCCCGATGGGAGGAAACGCCATCGACCGATTCGGCGTCCCCCTGCCGGAGGAAAGCCTGAGGACATGCCTTGCGTCGGACGGGGTGCTGCTGGGCGCGGTCGGCGGCCCCAAGTGGGACGCCCAGCCCCCGGAGAACCGTCCGGAGAAGGGGCTGCTCCGCCTTCGCAGCGGCATGGGGGTTTACGCCAACATCCGCCCCGCCCGGATGTTTTCCGCGTTGACCGCCGCCTGCCCGCTGCGGCATGAGACCGCGGACAAGGGCATCGACTTCATCGTCGTGAGGGAGCTGACCGGGGGCGTCTACTTCGGAGAACACCGGACGGAAATGCGGGACGGTGAACGTATCGCGACGGACGTGATGAGCTATTCCGAACATGAAATTCGCCGCCTCGCCCATATCGCGTTCCGCATGGCCATGGGCCGGAGGAAAAAAGTTACTTCTGTGGACAAGGCCAACGTGCTGACGAGCTCCCGCCTGTGGCGCGAGGTCGTGGAGGCCGTGGCGAAAGACTACCCTGAGGCGGAGCTGAGCCACATGTACGTGGACAACGCCGCCATGCAGATCGTCCGGGACCCCAGCCAGTTCGACGTCATCGTTACGGAAAACCTCTTCGGGGACATCCTCTCCGACGAGGCCAGCCAGATCACCGGCTCCATCGGCATGATCCCCAGCGCGAGCCTCGGCGATCCCGGACATCCCGGCCTGTACGAGCCTATCCACGGCTCCGCGCCGGACATCGCGGGACAGGACCGGGCGAACCCTATCGGGACAATCCTGGCGGCGGCCATGATGCTACGTCACAGTTTCGGGCTTGAGTTTGAAGCAAAGGCCGTCGAGGACGCCGTGAACTCCGTGCTGGCGGAGGGGGGGCGCACGGGAGACATCATGGAGGAGGGGAAACGCCCGGTGGGCTGCCGCGAGATGGGGCGGCTGATCCGTGAGCGTATTCAGGCCGGATAGCCCCTGCGCGCGTTCCGGCGGCAGACACAGGTGAAAGCGGCGCGGGCCGGACGTGGCAGGGAGAGAGGTCTTCAGTTATAATTGCAGGGGCGGAAAAGGAAGTTTCCGCCCCTTAAAATTCTGTGCAGTATCTGCGTAACGAAGGTGCCGGTGAAGAAAAATGGAAGATTTATACGAGCTCCTGGAAGTCCCGCGGGACGCGACGCAGGCGGACATCAAGAAATCCTACCGCCAGCTTGTGCGCAAGTATCATCCGGACGCGCATCCCGGTGACAAAGATGCCGAGGAGCGGTTCAAGAAGATCAACGCGGCCTATTCCGTCCTGAGTGACCCCGAGAAGCGGGCCCGGTACGACCAGTTCGGCTCCGCCGACGGCCCCTCCTTTGGCGAGGGGATGGGAGGTATGGACTTTGGGGACCTGTTCGGCGACCTGTTCTCCCAGGTTTTTGGCGGGGGCCGCGGGCCCTTTTCCAGCGAGGGAATGGGACGAAGGCAGGCGAACCCAAACGCCCCGCGGCGCGGTGGCGACTTGGAGATGGTCCTTCGCGTCACGCTGCTGGAGGCCGCGCAGGGCGTAGCCCGCGATCTGGAGATCCCGCGCTGGGAGAACTGCGAGGCCTGCGGGAGCTCCGGCGCCAAGGCGGGGACAAAGCCGGAGACGTGCCCAACCTGCGGCGGTCGCGGCCAGGTCCAGCAGACGCAGCAATCCCTCTTTGGGCAGTTCGTCACCGTCACCCCCTGCCCTTCCTGCCATGGCTCAGGAAAACACATTCATGAAAAGTGTCCCGACTGCGGAGGGCGCGGCCAGGTGCGGCGGACGCACAAGTTGGAGGTCAAGGTCCCGGCGGGCGTCGAGCGCGGTACGCGGCTGCGCATCCCCGGCGCGGGCGAGGCTGGCGTCAACGGCGGGCCGGCGGGCGACCTCTATCTGGTGATGGACGTCACCGCTAACGACCTGTTTGAGCGCGATGGGGCGGACCTGCACACACGCCTGATCCTGACCTGGCCTCAGGCGGTGCTGGGCACGGAGGCAGAGGTTGAGACCCTGACCGACGGCAAGGAGAAGATTACCGTCCCGGCAGGGACCTTCCACGGCCATGTGCTCAAGCTCAGGGGGAAGGGAATGCCGCGTTTGAACCGCGCCCGTTCGCGGGGGGACCTCTATGCCCACGTCCTGATCGACGTCCCAACGAAGCTGACGGACCGGCAGAGGGAGCTCATCACCGAGCTGGCCGGGGAGATGAAGGCCCCCGCCAGCACGAACGAGCCCGGCTTCTTCGAGAAGGTCAAAAAATTCTTCAACGGACAGGACGAATGAGATCAAGGCGGCGCCGCGTCCGTAATTTTCTTGATTTACGCCCCTTGTTTGTGGTGTTATACTTTGTCAAGGTTAATATTGGTCAATAAGGGGCTGAGATGATGTCCGTTCAATATAAGGATTACTATGAGATTTTGGGCGTGTCCCGCACCGCGCCAGCCGACGAGATACGGAGGGCTTACAGGAAGCTGGCAAAGCAGTATCACCCCGACGTCTGCAAGGAGAAGGATGCCGAGGCGCGGTACAAGGAGATTAACGAGGCCTACGAGGTCCTCAAGGACCCGGAGAAGCGCCAGAAGTACGACACGCTGGGGATGAACTGGCAAGCGGGGCAGGACTTCACGCCCCCGCCGGGCTGGCAGGGCACGCCGGGCGGCGTTCACATGGAGTTCGGCGGGGACATGGGAGGCTTCAGCGATTTCTTCAAAACGCTCTTCGGCGGCGGATTCTCCGACCTCTTTTCAAACGCGCAGGGTGGGGGAATGCGCAGGCATCCCGTGCAGAGGGACAGCGAGGTGGACCTGGAGCTGTCACTGGAGGACGCCGTCCGCGGCGGGACGCACACGCTGGTGCTGAGCGGGCGGGGGAACGACCGAAGGACGCTCAACGTGCGTCTGCCTCAGGGCATCACCGAGGGTTCACAGATACGCCTTCCCGGAAAGGCAAACGGTGGGGGGGATATCTACGTCAACCTGCACCTGGCGCCCCACCCCGTCTTCTCGGCCAACGGTTACGACCTGACGCGGGAAATGAAGGTCGCCCCATGGGAGGCGGTTCTTGGCGGCGATATCCAGGTGGAGACCCTGACCGGTTCCGTCACGATGAAGATGCCCCCTGGCATCCAGGACGGGCAGCGCCTGCGCCTGCGCGGCAAGGGGATGCCCCGGCGCGACGGCGGCAGCGGCGACCTTTTCGTCCGCATACGCATCGAGATCCCCCGGCACCTGACTGACCGCCAGCGCGAGCTGTGGCAGGAACTGGCGAAGCTGGGTTAAAAAGTCGAAGGAGAGCGGGGCCGCAGCCCCGCTCCTCTGTCATCACCTATGGTCTGATGTAGCCCCACTTGTCCTCCTGTCGCACGGCGGCCATCCCTTCGCTCAGGGGGCGCGCCTCGTCGAACTGCCCAGGCAGAACCCACTCACCGCGGACGTTGATGAAGCCCCACCGCGCGTCGGCGGCCACGGCCGCCAGCCCCTCCGAGAAGGGCATCGCGGCATTATAACGGTACGGGAGGACCATCCTCTTTCGCTTGTTGAGGAAGCCCCAGCCCCGATAATTCGTGAGGCTCTTGACCGGCGCCAGGCCGTAGCGAAACATACCCGCACCGTCATAGCGCGGCACAATGAGGTCGCGCCCCGCGCTGTCAATATAGCCCCACCGTCCATGGACCTCCACAGCGGCCAGCCCCTCGCTGAAGGGCTCCGCATGAAGGTATTGGTGCGGTATCCTCAGGCGGCCGGTCACATCAATATAGCCCCAAAGCCCGCCACGCCGTACGGGGGCGAGCCCCTCCTCACCGAAGGGACCGGCGGCCTCATAGCTGGGGGGGATGACGAACTTGCCCGTCAGATCGATAAACCCCCACTGTCCCCCAAGCTGCACAGCCGCGGTTCCTCGCGAGAAAGGCAGCCCACCCTGAAATATCTTCTCCGCAAAGGCCGGTTTGCCGTCCACGTCGATGTAGCGGTCCCCTACAAAGGCCAAGCCCTCGGAGAAGTCCCCGGCCTCCGGGACGCGGTAGATGAAGGGGAGGACCGTGCGCCCCAGGTTGTCGATATACCCCCAGGCGTCCCCCGACCTCACCGCCGCGAGCCCCTCATGGAAGTCCCGGGCCTCGCTATATCGGTATTCGATCACAACGCGTGGTGTTTTCTGCGCCCCCTGGGCCCCCGCCACCAGCAGCAGCGCCGCCGACAGGGCGCACAGGCCCGCCCTCCTCATCATGCCCTTTATATTCATCGCTCTCCGCCCTCTTTCATAGGTTGCCGGGCTCAAGTTCCCGAAAACTGTCAACTATTATATCTGACATTTCCTCCTCCAGGGGGCTCTATCAGAGGAGAGAGGATGCGGCGGCCCAGGCGTCCCCCGTCCGGGGACGTCCCCTGCCCCACAGGCCGTTCGTCCTGCGGAACCGCACCACAGCTCCAGCGCCCTTCAACAACACCATCTCCCAAAATCATGCAATAATATTAGCCGATGCTATATTATCTTACTTAGGGGGCGTTATCCTTGGATATTCGGACTTATGACGGCAGCATGAACGAGTGGAGGGGCGGCGCGGCGCTGCTCCTGCTGCGCGAGGAGGACTGCGCGGCGCTCTCCGCCCTGCCGGGGGCTGAGGCAGTCAGGACGCTGGTGGAACGGGGGGACTTCAAGGGCAAAAAGGGGTCCTCGCTGCGCGTTCCCCTGTTTGAGGGCGGCGTCAAAAACCTCTACCTCATCGGCCTGGGCAAGGCGGAGGGGTGTGGCGCGGCGCTGGTGCGGGACACCCTGGCCTGGGGCCTGCGCATGGCCGGACGCCAGCGCAACGAGTCCGTCCTCGTGCCCCTGACGCACCTGGAGCCTGCCTTTCAGGAGGGTGGGCTTTCCTCCTCGGCCATCGTCGGGGAGGCGGCGGGGCTCTGCGGCTACGTCTTCGATAAGTATAAGGAGAAGAAGGAAGGGGAGTATGAGCCCTTCGCGCTGAAGGAGGTCTTCGTGCCCGGTCTTGTGCCGGAGGAGGCACGAAGGGGTCAAACTTTCGCCAGAGCGCAGACCGCGGCGCGGGCGCTGGCCAACGAGCCAGGGTGCGTCATCACCCCGGAGGCCCTGGCGGAGTGCGCCGGGGCGCTGGCCAAGGAGCTGGGCCTGAGCTGCGAGGTGTGGGACGAGAAGCGGCTGAAGCAGGAGCGCATGGGGGCGCTCCTGGCCGTGGGGAGCGGCTCGGCCAACCCCCCGCGGTTAATCCACCTCACCTACACGCCAAAGGGCAAACCGAAAAAGAAGGCCGTCCTCGTGGGCAAGGGCATCACCTTCGACAGCGGCGGCCTGGACATCAAACCCTCAAACTTCATGACGACCATGAAGGGGGACAAGTCCGGCGCCTGCGCGGTGATGGGGGTGCTGCGCGGCGCGGCGGAGCTGGATCTGAGCGTGGAGGTCCACGGCCTGCTGGCCGCGGCGGAGAACATGCCCTCCGGCTCGTCCTACCGGCCCGACGACATCGTGCGCGCCCGGAACGGCAAGACCATCGAGATCGACAATACGGACGCGGAGGGCCGCCTGGTGCTGGCGGACGCGCTTTGCCTTGCCAGCGAACTGGAGCCCGACGCTATCATCGACATGGCAACGCTGACGGGAGCCTGCGCGGTGGCCCTGGGCAAGTGGAGAGCCGGCCTGTTCGCCCGCAGCGATGCCCTGGCGGACGCTCTGCTGGCGGCCTCCCGGCGGCGGAGTGAGCCCCTGTGGAGGATGCCGGCGGAGGATGAGCACATTGAGGAGACGCTGAAGTCCCCCTTCGCCGACATGGTGAACTCCGGCCCGCGCTACGGCGGGGCGATCTTCGCGGCGCTCTTCCTGTCCCGCTTCGTCAAGAAGGACATTCCCTGGGCGCACCTGGACATCGCCGGTGTGGACTTCATGGACAAGGAGTGGGGCGTCTACTCCAAGGGCGCGACCGGCTTCGGCGTCCGCACGTGCCTGGACTACCTTGCCGGGCTGTCCGCCTAAGTTTATAATTCACTCAGAGGTGAGCGGGCATGAAGAGCGCAGCAATTTTTTTGATTGACGGGTTTGAGGAGACGGAGGCGCTGACGACGGTGGACATCCTCCGGCGCGGGGGCGTTGAGGTCACGACCGTCTCCCTGACGGGAAAGCCGGAGGTGCGGGGCAGCCATAACATCACCGTGCGCGCGGACGCGCTGTTTGAGGAGGCCGGGGACCGGCCGTTTGATATGCTGGTCATCCCCGGCGGTACGAGGAACTACATTGGACATGCGGGCCTCAAGGAGCTGGCGAAGAAGTATGCGGCCGAAGGCAAACTTGTCGCGGCAATCTGCGCCGCGCCAACGGTGCTGGCCGAGATAGGCGTTCTGAAGGGCAAAAAGGCCGTCTGCTATCCTTCCATGGAGAACTGGCTGAAGGACGGCGGCGCGATGACAGGGGACGATATCGTGGAGACGGACGGCAACATCACGACGGCCAAGGGCCCTGCGGTCACCCCCTTCTTCGCGCTGAAGCTGTTGGAGATCCTTCAGGGCCGGGCGATGGCGGAGGAGGTCGCGGAAGCGTTTCTTATCCCGATGATCAAGGGAGCGTCGTTCCGATGACGGGCCTGGCAGAAAACCTGTTGAGCGGGGATGAGTTTGAGCGCTGCGTCCAGGAGGCGGGCGAAAAGGATTACATGAACTTTCAGTCAGGGATCGTCCTGCTGAGGAACCTGCGCCCCGTGCTGGCCAAGTACGGCCTCGGCACGAAGGAACAGCAGGACGCGCAACTGAAATCGTCCTCGGCCTCCGGGACGGTCGCCACGCTGATGCAGTACAGCCCGGCGAGTGAGGCCCCGGACGTCCTCTACGTGGATGAGAAGGGCGGAAAATTCGACGCCATGATGGTCAAGGCGATGGGCTATTGAAATTTTGCCTTGCGGCAGGAAGACCAGCCGGGCGCGGCGGGGGGAATGACCCTCCGGAAAAAGAGGACGTTGAGGAGGTGAAGGCTATCGTTTCCCGTGGCAGGATAGATGAGTATTACATGAGCCGGGCGCTGTCCCTGGCGATGCGCGGCATGGGGCAGACCTCCCCTAACCCGATGGTGGGCTGTGTCCTTGTCAAGGGAGAACGCGTCATCGGTGAGGGCTATCACCATCGGTGCGGCGGAGGGCACGCGGAGGTCGAGGCGCTGGAGGACGCGGCACGGCGAGGCGAGGACGTTCGCGGCGCTGCGGTTTACGTCAGCCTCGAGCCCTGCTGTCACTTTGGCCGGACCCCTCCCTGCGCCCAAAGGCTCGCCAGCGAGGGGGTTGCCCGTGTCGTGGCGGCCACGACAGACCCCAACCCCAAGGTTCAAGGCGGAGGGCTGGACGTCCTGCGCCAGGCGGGGGTCGAGGTGTCCGTGCCCTGTCTTGAGGCTGAGGCCCGCTGGCTCAACAGGGGCTTTATCCGGGCGCAGACGCTCTCGCGGCCGTGGGTGACGCTCAAGGCGGCGGCCGGGTTGGACGGCTGTATGTCCCTCCCCAACGGCGAAAGCCGCTGGATCACGGGGCCGGAGGCCCGCGCGTGGGCCCACCTGATGCGCGCCTCGCACGACGCCATCCTGGTTGGGGTGGGCACGGTGCTGAAGGACGACCCGGAGCTCACCGTGCGGCACGTCGATGGCAAAAACCCAAGGCGTGTCATCCTGGACTCCCATCTGAACACACCACCGGCCGCCAAGGCCGTCCGCGGGGAAGGGGGATGCCTGATCCTCACCGCCTCGGAGGATAAGGAGAGGGCGGCAAGACTGCGGGATGCCGGGGCCAGCGTCGTCCGCCTGTCCTCTGAGCCCGGCGGGCGGGTCGATTTGAAGGAAGCGCTTGCACTCCTGGCCAAGGAGGGTATGCTGACCCTGATGGCCGAGGGCGGGCCGCGTGTGCTGACCGCCTTCATGCGGCAGGGCCTGGCGGACGGGCTCGCCCTCTTCATCGCCCCCAAGGTGATGGGTGAGGGCAGCGGCCTGGGGACGGAAATGACCCTGCGCTCCGTCGCGGAGTCCCTGCAACTGAAGGACGTCAGGTCCCGGTGCGTGGGGGCGGACCTGTTGCTGGAGGGGAGATTTGCATGTTCACCGGACTTGTAGAGACTACAGGAAGGGTTCGCGCCTTTCACCGGGCGGGGGCGGTGTACTGCCTCTCTATTGAGGCGCCGGATATCGCCCCTGAGCTTGTCCTCGGACAGTCCGTCTCGGTGAGCGGGGCATGCCTCTCCGTGACCGCGCTGCACGGGGATTCCTTCGACGTTGACATGATGCCGGAGACCGTGACGCGCACGTGGTTCGGGGCTTCGCTGCGGCCTGGCGCGAGGGTCAACCTGGAACGGGCCCTGAGGCTGGGCGATCGCCTGGACGGACATATGGTGTTGGGGCACGTGGACGGGACGGCCATGCTGCGGGAGCTGGCGGGGAACGCTCAGACCCGTGAGGCGGTGTTCAGCGCCCCGCAGGAGCTGCTGCGCGGGATCGTCCCAAAGGGTTCCGTGGCGCTGGACGGCGTGAGCCTGACGGTGATCGCCGCCTCCGAGACGGGCTTCTCCGTCGGGCTGATCCCCACTACGCTGGCCTCCTGCACGCTGGGGGACCTGGCGGTGGGTATGTCCGTCAACCTGGAGACGGACATCCTAGGCAAATACGTGGAGCGCCTGATAGGGGGCTCCTCCACCAGGAGGAGGGCTTTGACGCCGGGGCTTTCGCCTGGGCTTTCCATTGAGGAGCTGAGAGAACTTGGATACTGAGAGCAAATGTGGCCATGAGGGATGCCGCGGGCGCCGTCACGGTGCGCCCCTTGATGAGATGCGTATCGAAAAGCTTGTGGGCAAGCGGGTCGAGAAGAAGGTCGAGGTTGATATCCCGACGGAGTACGGGGTCTTCCACGTCCACGCCTACCGCAGCAACATGCAGGACGACGACGCCCACACGCACATGGCCCTCGTGATGGGAGACATTTCCGGCGAGGAGCCCGTCCTGGTGCGCGTCCACAGTGAGTGCTTCACGGGCGACGTGCTGGGGTCCCTGCGCTGCGACTGCGGGCCGCAGCTCCACGCGGCGATGTCCATGATCGCCAGGGAGGGCCGCGGCGTGTTGCTCTACATGAGACAGGAGGGCCGTGGGATCGGGCTGCTCAACAAACTCAAGGCCTACAAGCTCCAGGACGAGGGGTTGGACACCGTGGACGCCAACGTTGCGCTGGGCTTTCCGCCGGACCTCCGGGAGTACGGCACGGGGGCACAGATCCTCATGGACCTGGGGCTGAAGCGTATCCGTCTGATGACGAACAACCCGCGCAAGATCGTCGGCCTGGAGGACTACGGTGTGGAGATTGTGGACCGCGTGCCGCTCCTCATCGAGCCCAACAAGTACAACGAGCGGTACATGAGCACGAAAGAAGAGCGGATGGGGCATCTACTGCATTCGTAAATAAATTGTCAGTTGAGGGGTTCAGGGGGCGTTTTCCCCTGAGCTTCAATTAATTCTGAGGACTTCAAGGGGGCTTGCCCCCTGAGCTTCAATCAATAAGAGGTGTTTTGGAAATGCGCATGGTAGAGGGAAAGTTAATCGGGACGGGGCTGTCCGTCGCCATCGTGGTCTCGCGGTTCAACGAGCTGGTCTCAAGCAAGCTGTTGGAGGGGGCCAAGGACGCGCTTCTGCGCCACGACGTGTCCCACAACGCGATCGAGGTCTATTGGGTCCCCGGCGCGTGGGAGCTGCCGCTGGTCTGCAAGGAGCTGGCGCTCTGCGGCAAGTATGACGCCATCATCGCGCTGGGCGCTGTCATCCGCGGGGACACGCCGCACTTCGACATGGTGGCCAACGAGATGTCCAAGGGGCTGGCCCAGGTGGGGCTGGAGGCCCGCGTCCCGGTGCTGTTCGGCGTGCTGACCTGCGACACGCTGGAGCAGGCCCTCATCCGCGCCGGGAGCAAGGCCGGGAACAAGGGCGCGGACTGCGCGTGCGGCGCGATCGAGATGGCGAACCTGCTGCGGAACATCCGCATGAACAACGGCGGGGAGGCGTCCTATAATGCTTGACCTTCGCTGGATCCTCGCCAACCGCGAGGAGATGGAGGTGTGCCTGAAGAACCGCCATCACGATTTTGACCTGAACATCCTGGGCTCGCTGGACGAGGAACGCCGAAAGATCATCGGCCGGACAGAGGAGCTCAAGGCCCGCCGCAATGAGGGTTCCCGCAGGGTTGGGGCCGCGAAGAAGTCCGGCGAGGATGCCTCCGCCCTCATGGAAGACATCCGCCGCATGGGGGACGAGATAAAGGCCCTGGACGATGAGCTGGCGAAGGTTGAGGAGGAGCTGCACGGGCACCTCATGACCCTCCCGAACCGCCTGAGCGCAACGACGCCCGTCGGGAACGACGAGAACGATAATCCCGTCGTGCGTACGCGGGCGCCGGAGGCGCTTTCCCAGCGAGGCACTCCCAGGGAGTTTGCCTTTGAGCCCAAGCCGCACTGGGACCTGGCCGAGGCGCTGGGCATCATGGATTTTGAGAAGGGCGTGATGCTGGCGCAGAGCCGTTTCACCGTCCTAAAAGGGTTGGGGGCGCGCTTGGAGCGGGCCCTGATTGCCTTCATGCTGGACCTGCACACGCAGAAGCACGGCTACATGGAGGTGGAGCCTCCCTTCATGGTGCGTTCGGCCATCCTTGAGGGCACGGGGCAGCTCCCCAAGTTCGCCGAGGACCTCTATAAGATCGAGAACGAGGACCTGTGGCTCATCCCCACGGCGGAGGTCCCCCTGACGAACCTCCAGCGTGAGACCATCCTGGACGAGTCCGCATTGCCGCTGTACTACACGGCTTACACGCCCTGCTTCCGCCGGGAGGCGGGCTCGGCGGGGCGGGACGTCCGCGGCCTGATGCGCCAGCACCAGTTCGACAAAGTGGAGATGGTGAAGATCTGCACGCCGGAGACGAGCTACGACGAACTGGAGAAGCTCACGGCCAACGCCGAGGAGGTGCTTCAGCTCCTTGAGCTGCCGTATCACGTCGTCAACCTCTGCTCCGGGGACATCGGCTTTGGCTCCGCCAAGACCTATGACCTTGAAGTGTGGCTGCCGTCGCAGAAGAAGTACCGCGAGATAAGCTCGTGCAGCAACTGCGAGGACTTCCAGGCCCGGCGCATGGGGCTCCGCTACCGTCCCGCGGACGGAGGGAAGGTCCGCTTTGCGCATACGCTCAACGGCTCCGGCGTCGCGGTCGGGCGGACGCTCATCGCCATCATGGAAAATTACCAGCGCGAAGACGGCTCCATCGCCATCCCCAAGGCCCTTGTCCCCTACATGGGCGGGCTCACCGAGATACGAAAAAGCTAGGTGAGACGTTTCGTGCCCGGTTACGCGGCGATTGTCCTGGGCTGTTCTGGCGCAGCCCTGATCTGTATCCTGGTCCAGTTCTGGGTGAAGAGGATGGTCCCGTCCCAGCAGTACGGCTACTTTCGGGACCTCCTCCTGGCTGGGGCATGGCTCCTCCTGACACT
>JAFUYV010000158.1 GCA_017476945.1 Fretibacterium sp. | reverse complement strand
TGAGCTTTTCAGTTTCAGGCATAAAAAGAGTCCGGGGCTTGGTTGTCCTGGGCTCTTTTTTATAGGGTGACGCGGACAGGCTGTCCCGCTTCAGGCAGGACATCCCAGATGAGCTCGCGCCCCGAGGGGCAACGCCGCAGCTCCTCAAGCGACAGGGTCCATGCCTCCATAGGGTTGGCCGGCGCAATGAGCGAAGGGCCAAATTGCTTGAGGTTAGCCTGAACCTCTAACGCCGTTTCCTGCCTTTTTGTCAGGAAAATCAGCCAGTTCACGCTGTCCTGCTCCTGAGTGTCCACGTCCAGGTAGCCGGGAATTTTCAAATGGCGAAGCTCCAAAAGCCACCGCTGAAATTGCCCCAGGACGTCAAGCTGCGATTTCGTATCACCATCTCCGACGGTGGAAAAGAAAAAGCGATCCGTATTGATGAGCTTCATGTCGTCGCCCGGGTGCCCCCGAAAATCACAATACTGTTTGAAGTCGTAATTAGTGATGTACGCCAGATCAGGGACGAAGGGCTCAGAGCGCAGCTCCAGCCACCTCTGCAACGCCTGGGCATCAGGCGGGGCCGTCCTGCGTTCATGGAGCTGGGGCAGCGGGTGAGCTTCAAGCATAGTCTTAATGGCCGGGTTTTCAGGATACAGCCAAAGAAGCCTTCCCTTGTCCAGGTTCCAGACCTCCTCACGCGTCAAGGCGGGGCGCACAGGTATCCGCGGGCGGAACAGATACCTTTTCAGCCCGCCGCGCTGGAGGTTGCACCGCTCCAGCTCCATCCACAACTCCGTCGCCATAAGGCATCGGTCGGGGGCTTCTGGAAGATCGCCGGGCTCCGCGTAAAGGTATAGCTCTTCTGAAATTTTTGAAAAAGCCCGCCGTCCCTCCTCGCTCAAACAGTAAACGCCATCCCGGCAGAGAAGAAGCCATTTCCGTTCCAAGGCGTCGAGCTCGCCACACTCTTCTCCCGACCGCTCCAACAGTTCCCGCGTCCAGCAAGGGTGTTCCCTCGAAAAATGGGTAATTAAGGTTTCGCACATTTTTATCTATAGCTCCTATAGCTCAAAAAATCCTGTCCCCGTTCTTCACGGGCTCCGTCGGGCGCAGAAGGACCACGCCCTGCTCCGAGTCCGTCCCCAGGACGCGGGCCTCGCTCTTCACAGACCCGATGTGCATGGGCTCCAGGTTGACGCAACATACAACCTGCGTCCCCACAAGGTCTTCGGATCTGTAGAGCGCCGTGATCTGAGCGGAAGATTTCTTCACGCCTATTTCCTCCCCAAAGTCAATCGTCAGGACATAGGCAGGGTGACGGGATTTTCTGTTTTCTTTCACGTCGACGACCGTTCCGGCCCTGACCTCCACTTTATCGAAATCCTCAATTTGAATCATTGACGGACACCTCGCACATTGATAAAGGAAAAGGGAGGGCCGCGCCTCCCTTCTTTTGGAGAAATCCTCTATTCCACGTAGAACACACGCTTGTCCTTGCGCGGCGCGGGCTGGGGAATTTCGCCGTCGATGTAGCCGACCGCGCAGTGGCCGATTCCCTCCCATTCCCCCTCGACGCCCCAGCTGGACAGCAGCTTTTTGTATTCCTCCGTCTCGAACTCCTCCCTAGCGCGATGAATCCAAATGCTGCCCAGCCCGAGGGAGTGAGCGGCCAGCATCATGTTGCCCATGACAAGGCTGCCATCGTACACCCGATTAGCCCAGTTCTTATCCGCGAGGACGATCAACACGGCCGGGGCGCCATAGAAGGGGTCAAAACCCTCCTGCCAGCCGCCAATTTTGCAGTTATCGGCAGAGAGCCTCTTCAGCAGCTCCCTGTTGGTCACGGCGACGATGATGGCGGACTGCTGCCCCCTCGCGCTGGCGGCGTAGAGGCCGGCCTCGATAATCTGGTTGAGGTCCTCCTTCTTCGGCATATCCCGCTTGAACTTGCGGATGCTCCTGCGCTCCTCAATGGCTTTGATGATTGCGTTCATTTCTCAAATCCCCCTAGTCTTGCCGTGATAAAAAAGACGGGGACGCGGTTAAACGTCCTCGCCTATTATAGCTTAATCAGAACAAGCCTTACAACTTCCCCTCCGCCTCGTCCCGGCACAGCGACTTCCAGAGGGAGACGCAGGCGCAGACCATGATGATGGCGAAGGGAGGCGCAGCCGTCAGGGAGACCGTCTGAAGGTTTTGAAGGCCGCCCGTCATCAGCAGCACCACCGCCAGCGCCGCCATGAGGATGCCCCAAACGCCCATCTTGGACTTCGACGGGTTCAGGTCGCCGTAGTTGGAGTACATCGACAGCACGAACGTCGCGGAGTTTGCCGACGTGACGAAAAACGTCGTGATGAGGACCAGCATCGTCCAGGACATGAGCCTGCCCAGCGGGTAGTACTTGTACAGCTCAAAGATACCCACGGAGATATCCTTCGTGACCTGCGCCGCGATGTCGATGCCCTGCACGAGCTGAAGGTGCAGCGCGGAGCCGCCGAAGATGGCGAACCACGTGAAGCTCCCCAGCGCGGGAACAATCAAAACGCCCGCCACGAACTCGGCGATGGTGCGGCCGCGGGAGATGCGCGCCACGAAAGAGCCCACGAAGGGCGCCCAGGCGATCCACCACGCCCAGTAATACAGCGTCCAGTTCGACAGGTGCGACTCGTACTTGCCGCCGTAGGGGGCCATCTCGAAGCACTCCCGGACGAAGCCGCTGAAGAAATCGCCGATGCCCGTCATCATCGTGCCGATGACGGGAAGCGACGGCCCCACGAGGAACAGCAGCGCCATCAGCGCCAGGCAGATGAACAGGTTGAGGTTTGCCACAAACTTGATGCCCTTGTCGATCCCCAGCACCGCCGAGCCCGTGTAGAGCACGGCGAGGAAGATGATGATGGCGACCTGGATAAACGTCGTCTTGGGCATCCCCATGATGATCTCGATGCCGCCGTTCTGCGCCGAGGAGGTGATGTCCGCCATGACCTGGCCGCCGATGCCAGCCACCTCACTCAGGCCGCTGTGGAGCTGAAGCGTGCCCAGGCCCAGGGACGTGGTGATGCCCGCCAGCGTCGCGAAGACCGCCAGGATGTCAATGACCTTGCCGAACACTCCGTCCACAGCCTTCTCTCCCACTAACGGGACAAAGAGCGAGCTGATGAGGCCGGGCTTGTTCCGCCGGAACTGGTAGTACGCCATGGGCATAGCGATGACGGCATAGCCCGCCCAGGGGTGAAGCCCCCAGTGGAAGAAGGAGATCTGCATCGCGTCCCGCGCCGCCTGAATGGAGCCGGGGTCCGCGCCGAATGGCGTGTTGCTGAAGTGAATCAGGGGCTCCGCCGCGCCGTAGAACACCAGCCCAACGCCCATGCCCGCCGAGAACAACATGGCGAACCAGGAGATGTTGCTGTGCTCCGGCCGGTCCTCAGGATTGCCCAGGCGCACGTGGCTGAAGCGGCTGAACGCCAGAATGATGCAGAAAAGCACAAAGCTGTTCATCGTGAGCAGGTAGCCCCAGCCAAAATATTTCGTCAGACCGTTGAACAGCGAATTGGCAAAATCCCCAAAAGTTGTGGGAGATATCAGACCCCATGCCACGATCGCGAAAGTGATTGCGATTGAAATCAGATAAACGGAATTGAGACCTTTTCTTTCAGTTGCCGTATCAGTTGCCATAAACCGCCTTCTCCTTTCATGCGAGGATAAAAACACGAAGATACCCCTCCCGAAAGGCGGGGAGGGGTATTGCGCTTTAAGTCAGAACTTGGACGGGAACACCGTCGGCTCCTCGACCTTCGTCGCGAGGGCGTTCAACGCGGCCTCAACGCGGCTGGTGCGAAGCTGCCACTCCGCCTCCCTGCTCAGCTCCGGGTCCCCAAGGGGAT
>JAFUYV010000157.1 GCA_017476945.1 Fretibacterium sp. | reverse complement strand
GGTATCGGCCCCGCTCCGCCCCCTCGCTCCCTCCCGGGTAAAATGGGCTCAGACCTCCAGAATTTCACGGGGCAGGGTGGAGAGCCTTCGCGCCCCGCCCTCCTCCAGAGCCCAGCAGTCGCAGGACGTGATGACGGCGCCGTCCTTCAGCCGCACTGAGGGATGGAGGTTGAACCGCATCCCCGGGACCATCGGGGTCATGTCGCCGCTGACGATGCAGGGGACCTCCCACACGTCCAAGCCCTGTCCGTGTCCAATGGGCGCGGGAGGGACATCCGGGCCGCGCCGCTCAGCGTAGCCCAGGGCAATCAGGGCCTCCTCCGCCGCGTCCGCGAGCTCGCCCACGGTCGCACCGGGCCGTATCCTCGACGCTGCGGCCGTCTGCGCCTCCCCCACGGCTGCGAAGGCACGGGCGTACTCCTCCTTCGGCCTGCCGAGGGACAGGAGGTGCGTGGTCTCGCCCATGTGCCCCCCAGCGGCGGCGTGCTCCAAGATGATGGAGTGGCAGTCCCCCGCCCGCCAGACGTGCCCCTCACCGCGGGCCTGGGCCATCAGCGCCAGCCGGGGAACCGGCCCCGACGCGGACATCCAGTAGAGCTCCTCGGCCCCAAGGGACAGCGCGAAACGCGAGGCCTCGGCCACAGCGTCCACCTCGCGTCCACCGGGCCGCACCAGTCCGGCGTAGTGGCGAAACACGTCCTCGTTCAGCCTCACGGCCGCCTCCGAAAGGCGCATCTCCTCCGGGCTCTTCACCATGCGCAAGCGTTCGAGCTGCGGGTCCAGATTGACGGCCGCCCTCCCCAGATTGCGGGTCAGCGAGGCGAGAAATCCCGCGCTCATTCCTCGCCCGGCGGTCCCCACCGCGCCCGGCCCGAGCTCCCGGACAAAATCCGCCGCGCGGCGGCACGGGTCCGAGACGTACTCCAGCGCGGGGATGACCCTCACCTCATCGGCGGCGCAGAACTCCCGCGCGAACTCGGCCTCCGATGCGTCGTGCACGAAGAGCGTCACGGGCCCGTCGAGCGGAAGCACGAGATATTCCTCAAAAACCGGCGTGGGCCAGTCCACGAGCCAGCGCAAGACCCCCCGCGCCATCAGCTGCGGTGAGCCGAAGGCCACCAGCGCCCCGACCCCGGCCCGTTCCATCTCCCGACGCGCGGCCCCCCAGCGGCGGCCGATCTCCTCTCGTGAGACGTACATGACGGACATCTCAGAGCTTCATGCCCATTGCGGCGGGCAGGAAGGTGATGAGCCAGGGAACAAAGGTGATGAGCAACAGGCAGACAATTCCCGCAATCAGGAACGGCCACACCCGCGACACCAGGTCCTTCATGGATATTTTCGCGATATTGCAGGCCACGAAGAGGTTGGAGCCGACGGGCGGCGTCACCTGCCCCAGGGCGAAGTTCGCCGTCGATATGACGCCGAAGGCCACCAGCGAGTAGTTCATCTCCTTGACGATGGGGAGGAGGATCGGCATGAGGAGGTAGAAGCCCGACGCGGAATCGACGAAGCAGCCGGCAATCAGGAAGATGACCGTGATGAGCAGGAGCATCGCCGTCCGGTTGTGGGTGAGGGCGAGCAGGTCGCCCGTCATCTGCCGCGCCGCGCCCGAGGTGGTGAGTATCCACGTGAACGCCCCGGCGCAGCCCATGATGAACATGATGACCGCCGAGGACACCGACGCCTCCACGAAGATGGCCCAGAGCTGACGCAGGCGTATCTCGCGGTAGACGAAGACGCCGACGAACAGGCCGTAGACCACCGCCACGCCGGCGGCCTCCGTCGGGGTGAAGATGCCGCCGTAAATCCCTCCCAGGATGATGACGGGCATCAGGAGCGCCCATATCGCGGCCTTGAACGTCCTCCAGCGCGCGCCCCAACTCTGCCTCGGCTGACGGACGACGTTCTCGTCACGGCGGAGGCAGACCAGCGCCGCCAGGGAGAAGGCGACGCCGAACAGGATTCCCGGCACGACGCCCGCGATGAACATGGTCCCTACCGAGACCTCCCCGGCCAGCATGGCGTAGATGATGAAGGGGATGCTCGGCGGGATAATCATGCCGATGCCCCCAGAGGACGCGACAAGGGCCGTGGCAAAGTTCTTGTCGTACCCCTGGTCGGCCATGGCCGGGATCAGCACCCCTCCGATAGCGGCGACCGTGGCGGGGCCGGAGCCCGAGATCGCGGCGAAGAAGCAGGCCACCACCACCGTCACCACCGCCAGCCCGCCCTTTCGATGCCCGACACAGGCGTTGGCAAAGTCGATCAGCCGGCTCGATATTCCCGCATAGTCCATGATGATCCCCGCCAAGATGAAGAAGGGGATCGCCAGGAGCGTGTACTTCGCTATGGCCGCGTAGAACACGGTGGGCAGGACGGAGAGCTTCACCCCCATCGACGTCATTCCCGCCAGCGCCGCCAGCCCCATCGAGGCCGCCACGGGCACGCGCAGGACCAGAAGCGCGAAGAACGTCCCAATCAGAATGACGGATGTCATGCCCGCGCCCCCTCTCCGCCGCGCCTCAGCTCAAGCCAGCCGGAGCGCAGCACACTGATGAAGGTCATGACGGCCCCGCAGGGGAGCGACGCCCCGGCCAGGGCCATAGGGATCCTCATGCCGGGGAGGATCTGCCCGTGCCGGAGCTGGTTCATCGCCATGTTGAAGCCCGTCCAGGCGAGGACCACCATCAGCAGGGCGGAGGCCAGCGTGGCGAACAGGACGATCAGCGGCCTCAGCGCGGCGGGCAGCCTGTCCGTGGCGACGGTCAGGACTGTGTGGGCGTTCCTGCGGTAGCCGTAGGATATGCCGAACATACTGACCCAGATGAAGATCAGGACCACCAACTCCTCCGTATAGGAGAAGGGCGTCTGGGGTAGGAGGCGGCGGGCAACGACGTTCAGGAAGTTGAACAGCACCATCACCGCCATGCCCGCGACCATCACGCCCTCCTCAAGGAGGTTAAATGCCTTCCAGAATTTGCTCATGCCAGGATTTTTCAGTTCGACTTGCAAACTTGAGCCTTAGAATGTGTAGCCAAACTTGCCGAACAGGTCCTCGCCGAACTCCTCTTTATAGTCCTGATACACCGGGGCGACGGCCTCCTTGAAGACCTGCACTTGCTCCGGAGTCAGCGACGGGACCACGCCAAGGTTGTACTCGCCAAGCTGATCGCGCAGCGCCTGGTCCTTCTCCCGCGTGACCTTCACCTGCAAGGCCATCGCCTCGTTCGCGGCGTTCTGGAACACGGTCTTCTCCTCGTCGGACAGGCTGTCCCACAGCTCCTTGCTGACGGAGAGGTAGAGGGGGTCATAGGAGTAGTTCCACAGGGAGAGGTACTTGACGACCTCCAGCGTCTTCTGGGTGAAGAGGAGGTCCAGCGTGTTCTCGCAGGCGTCGATGGTGCCCTGTTGGAGGGACGTGTAGACCTCGGACTGGTTCATCGTCAGGGGATCGGCGCCGATGTACTTCAGCAGGGAAACGTGGACGCTGCTCCCGGGGACGCGAATCTTCAGGCCCTTCATGTCCTCGGGCGAGGTGATGGGGTTGCGGTTGTTGACCACCTGCCGGTAGCCGTTCTCGCCAATGGCCAGGCACACGACGTCCGCCTCGTTCAGGACCTGCTTCAGGGCCGCGCCACCCTCGCCCTGCATGTAGCGGTCCACGTCCTCATAGGTGGGCAGGAGCCACGGGAAGCAGGGGACGACGCTCTTCTTCGCCACGGCGGACCACACCAGCGCGTCCTGAAGGTGGATGTCCGTCACCCCCGTCTGCACCAACTCAATGCCACCCACCTGACTGCCGCCGGACAGCTCATCAAGAGGGAAGATGGCGATGTTAAATTTTCCGTTCGTTCCCGCCTTGACGAGCTCAACGAACTTCTCCGCGCCGACCTGCCACGTGCTGGTGCTCGGGCCAGCGTGACTGAACTTGAGCTGCGCGCCCGC
>JAFUYV010000156.1 GCA_017476945.1 Fretibacterium sp. | reverse complement strand
GGCGTTCCATCAGGGCGGAGACGGGCTCCTCCTCCGGGCAATCCCCCTCGACCGTCACGACGCAGACGTCCTCTCCCTCCTCGTTGGTGGAGCAGGCAAAGCGGACGGCCCTCAGGCTGACCTCCGGCCTGGCAAGCCGTTCCAGGGCATCCATCACCTCAAGCGCGGGGGCCTCGCGCCCCATCTCCCTGAGCCGCCGCGCAAAGACCTCCTCCCGCGCCCTTAAGCGGGACAGCTCCGTCATCAGCGCGGATTGCCTTTCCTCCAGCGCCGCGACCTCCTCTCGCCAGGCCGCGGCCCGCCGGGACAGGACACGGGCCTCCCGCAGGGCCAGCACGAGGCACCCTCCACAACTCAGGACGAAGGCAAGGCCCAAGCTGGACGCGAGGAGCCGGAGGGCGCTGAACGAATGGCGGCGGCGTTTTCTCTCAATGAACTCCGCGGGGCGAAGGTCAAACCGCGCTTCTTCCGGCATCGTCCGGGCCCTGCCCCGCAGCGCCAGCCCCACGGCGGCCTCGAACCCCGCGTACTCCGCGCCCTGAATACGCCAGGCGTCCTCCACGCCGGAGAAGGCCGCGCTCAGCGAGGTCCCCGCCTCCAGCGCGGTCCTCAGGTGTTCGCCCGCCCCCAGGCTGCCCGCAAGGACCAGACGGCGGACGTCCAGCCCCCGAAAGCGGGCCGCGGCAAAGGCCAGCGTGTCGAGGACGTCACGCGCAAGGCCAGCCTGCGCTGTCCCGTCAAGCTCCGCCTTGCCCTTCCAATTGTTCGGGATGGAGCGGGACAGGAGGCCGCTGCCGCGGCGGCTGAGGATGAGGGTGTGGACCTCCGGCTCCAGCCCCAGGACGAGGAGGGCTTCCTCCTCCCCGCGCGCGCCGGACACGGCGCGGAGGAGCGCCGCGTTCATCGGCTCAATGGCGGCGACAGGGACGCCGGCGCGCCGCGCCATCCACAGGAGGCCGTTGGCGGCGGTCCGACTCGTCGCCGCCGCGAGGACCGCCATCCGCGGACAGGGGGTCCTCAGAGGAGCCTCAACCACGGCGGCATCCAGGACAGCCTCCTCGCGCGGCCAAGGGAAACGGCGCTGAAATTCCAGGTCCAGCGCCTCGCGAACATCCACCAAGGGCATCACTGGGTAATCGAGCAGTTTCAGGGCCGCGTCCCCCGCGGGGATCCCCAGCGCCACCGGGCAGGGGAAAGTCCCCGCCTCTTTTTTCAGGGCGCGGAACGCCCTCTCCAGAAGATCAAAGTCCCTCACCGACTCCCGCAGGATACAGCCCTCCGGTATGGGGGCGGCCACCCGGCGCACCTCCCGGAGCCCCTCGGCCTCCTCCTCGAGCTCGATGTAGCGCAGGGAGTCCCCGTGGAGCGCAAGCCCCGCGAGGACCTCCCGCCGGCGGGTACGCCCTCCGAACATCATCTTTTTGACCGCCCGGCGCCCGTTCCGCCGGACGGCGTCCGCAAAAAACTATTCAACCGCTCAAAGCCCCTCCCGGCCATCCTCACACCCCCCCGCATCATTCTACACGACTTCCGAGGGGCAAGCGTCCCCGCGCTCTGTTTCAGCGGGCGGCGCTTATGTGGCGCTTTGTCCGCTTGCGGTGGGGGCGTTTGTCCGCGGGTCATCCGCCCGCGGCAGGCCGCCGCCTTTCATGGGCTTGCCGGTGTGAGCAGGATATAAAACAAAATCCCCGCCGTCCAACGGGACAGCGGGGACTTTCAGGAGATAAAACAGGTGAAACCGAGGAAGACAGGGCGTCGCCCTCACAACGGCGCCTTATCTTTTGTGGCAGATTGAATTAAACTAACGCTTTCTTCCTAGCGCTTTCTTACTAGCGCTTCTTTGCCAGGGGCAGGAGCGCCGCGAGGAGCAGCGCCACGCCGCCCAGGCCCAGGTCGCACCCGCCGGAGCCGTTGTTGCTCGTCGGGCCAGACTGGACCTTGGCCTTCGCGCCGGCGATGGTCACGTAGGCCTTGCCCACAGGAAGGTTCGCCGCCGCCGCGACGTTCTGGTCGTCCGGCACCACGTCGATGGTCTCCTTTGGCTCCGCAACGTTCTCCACGAACTTAACCTGATTCGTGTCAGGCGGCGTCGCTTCCGCCGCAAGGCTGACGTCAAAGTCAAGCGCCTTCACCGCGCCGCTTCCGTTGGTGACGAACCCAAACAGACGGTAGCCTGCCGGGATCGAGTACTTCACAAGCTGATCTTTGATCCCAAACACGTAGACGCCTGCCTTATCGACCGACATCACCTCCATCGGGATGAAGATGGGGCTGCCGTCGAGCTCAAGGTTCTCCTCCGCGAGGAGGTCCTCGATGTTCTCCGCCATGTCCGACGTAGACTCGTTTGAGGTCCTCGCCTCCATCACGGGAAGCTCCGTGAACACCGCCACGTCGCCGAACAGCGAGCTGAGGGCGTCAGCGTCAACCTCGGACTTCGCCGGGGTCTCGCCGCCGCCGGAGCCGGGGACATTGCCGCCGCTCGCCTTGGAGACGGTCACCTGGATGGTGTAGAACGCGCTGTTCGTCTCATCGCCAACCGCGATGCGGTAGACGTCGCTGGAGCCGGGGTTCGCGGGGACGTCGAACTCGAGCGCGCCCGTCTCAACCTCGGCTGCGAGCACAACGATACCCGCCACGGTCGGCGCGGCCAGGGTAAAGGCGCCCTTCCTCTCGTAGACGCCGTTGTCGAGCTTCCAGACCGTCACCTCGGGCTCGGTCTTCTCGCCCACGTCCACGGAGACGACCATCTTGAACTTGCCCGTGTCGCTGGAGGCGACGGAGAGCTCGGCCTTGTCCGCCGGCGTGCTGGCGGACACGTTCGCCTTGCTGATGGCGTCGAAGGTGACGTCCTTGGACGCCGTGACCCCGACGCTCTTGGTCGTGCCGCCAAACGTCACGTCAACGGAGACCGCGTGGAACTCCGCCTCACCCTGCTGCGTGCCGTCGGTCGCCGTCACCGTGATGGCGTAGAACTCCGGGGCCGTCGTGTCACCTGCTCCGACGTGGATCACGAGCTTTTTGGTCGTGTTGGCCTCAAGCGTTACTTCGCCGCCAAGCGTCGCAAGCGTGTCCGCGTCAGCCCCATACAGGGTTGTCCCCTCAGCAGCCTTACCCTGCGTGATGACGAGGCTCTTGCCCGGCTCAAGCGTGACGGTGATGGTGCCCAGCGCCTCTGCGGTGGCCAGTGCCTTGAGCTCTGTGGCATCCTCAGCCCACGTGATCGTTACGCTGCCCTCGCCCGTGTCAAGCCGCGGGTCCTCGGCCGCTGAGGTCGCTTTGATAGCGTCCGCCACGATGTCAGCCTCGTCGCCATCCTTCAGCAGGAGCGTGATGGTCCCAGCCTTATCGCCCACCTCGTTCGTCTTCTGGACGGTGACCTGGACGTAGCAGTACTTGTCCTCCCCGCCCACCTGCTTCGTGAACTCCAGGTAGTAGGTG
>JAFUYV010000155.1 GCA_017476945.1 Fretibacterium sp. | reverse complement strand
TGTGTTGTGTTGTGTAGCCCTGTTACTGACGCGTTACTAACATCCTTGTCACACGTGAGTAACGCGTTACTATCGCGTGACGCGTTTGTTGTGTCCGTCTCTGTCCGGCAGGCGTCACGCGTTACGTCCGCGTGTATATAGCGTAACATCGCCTCACTCTGCTTGATCTGTTCGCGCTTAACGAGCAAGCGCCCCATGAAAAATACCCAGTCAAGGACAAAGCAGCAACCGTCGCGCTCCTCGATAAACCCAGCCGATTCGCCTGGGCCGCAGTCAATCATTGCCCTCAGGAATACCTCAGGGTCCCCGCCCCACTGCGCGGCGTCCGCAATGTCAAAGGCATCATACTTGGACAAATCGCCGTCGTCGGCGTAGTCCAGCGCCCACCACCAGAACAGGAACAGGTGTCCCACAGCCTCGGCGATGGATATTCCCAACATCCGGGCCAGCCGTTTTGTCTTGGGGTGCTGAGCTAACCCCTGATGTGCTTCAATCCACGCCATTGCCTACCCCTCCTAGAACGGAATATCCGCGTCGCTGCCGGAGCCCCTCGGGCCGTCCTTGAACTTGAAGTTCATGTCGTCCCCCGGCTGCTCATACGCCTCGGGCGGGGGCGTGTAAGTCCCGCCCCCGGAGCGCCGATCATCGTCTTTCCGCCTCGGCTCAAACAGCGAGACGAAGATACTTCCTTTCCCCGGTTCCGTCTCAACCCCCGCCGGGTTGAACGTCCTGTCCAGGAACATAAACGGCCCCCTGTCCCCCTGCCAAATGGACCCTATATTCTTCCAGTTGACCTTCGTTTGACCCTGACGGTCCGTGTACTCGCCGTTCTTCACGCATAGGTCATACCGTTTCCTCATCCCCTGCTCAACCATGCCGCCCCTCCTCAAAAATCATTAAAAGTCAATGTCTTTTTCTCATTCCCGAGGAACGGGCACGGCCTCAATTTCGGCCTCATCACCGCGCCGCCTCGTCCAGCTTCGACACTCGGGCCTTCAGCTCGGCCACGACCTTCGACAACGGGCCCATCGGCAGTTCCCTCAGCTCCGTTTTCCGCGTCAGGTTGTAGAGGAATTCCGCCTTCTCGCTCAGCTGCCAATCCAGCGCCGCAAACAACTCCTCCGCCTCGGCAATGAGCTTTTCCTCCGGCTCATGTTCCGGTTGGAGGGAGGGCGTCTCCTCCGGCTCAGGCTCCCCGGCGGGCTCTCCCGTCTCCACCAGGACAGGCTCCGGCTCCTCCTCCACTGGCGCGGACGCCAGCATGATGACGTCCTTCTCCTCCTGGATGTCCCCGAAATCCCGCTTCACGCTCTCATCGTTCTCCCCGGCTAAAAGCAGCTCCGTCGATAGCGGCAGGTACTTCCAGATCGCCATGATGAGCGTCTTCTTCGCCATGCTCTCAAAGTTCGTATGCCACGGGCTCTTGTCGTTCTCCACCATCTGCCCGGTTCTGTAGTCCTTCCTGTAATAGCTCTTGCTGAACTTCTTGGCGTGGGCGATAATCTTCCCCACCGGCCAGACCTCGAAGGCGTAACCCCCGTTCTTGAAGTTCGCTACCGCGTAGACGTATTTCATGGGGCCGGGGTCCTCCGCCTCGCTGGGCTCATGCTCCAACACGGGGTTAAGCCCCTTCGACCACTTAAAGTAGTCCTTCTCGTAGACGGCCTCCGCCGTGATGCGCGTCAGCTCCCCGCTCCTCTGCGCCAGCGCGATTGCCCCGCGATACCCAAGCTGGAACTGTGCCTCCATGACCGTTGTCCAGGCTTTGCCGTCCCTCTTCCGGGTCTCGTAGGGGATGATGTAGCACTGGCCCAGCTGCGGCGTTAAGTCCAGGCCGAGCCCCGTCGCCGTCATCAGCGCCGTTACGATGGTGATCCCCGTGCACTGCTTCAGTTTCGGGTTCTGAGTGAACAGCGAAAGCGCCTGTCTCGCGTACTTGTCCGCGTTCTCCTTCAGGTGGACCGGCAGCGCCGCCGTAATCTCGTCTTTGAAGTTCTCCAGCACGGCCTTAAACTCCCGGTTGCTCAGCTCCACGCCCGGCGTCACCAGCTTCTGGTTCAGCGCCAGAGACCGCTCCCGTTTCTCCTGCTCTTCCTTCGTCAGTCCGTTTACCGTCGCCATCTCACACAGCCTCCTTGTAGGTCAGTCGAAAGGTCCTGCTCCCCTTGCCCCGGTATTTCTCGATGAGCTCCGGCGTCGGGGAGAACTCGGCGGCCAGGTCCTTCCAGCTCACACGACCCGCCGCCGTCTTGAACGTCGCCACGCCCCGAATCCCGGCGTGTTCGCCGATATGGTCCTTCAGGACGTTCTCCAGCAGGGTTTTATGCTGTTCCAGCTCCGCGATCTCCGCCCTGACCTGCGCCAGGCGCGCCGCGTACTCCAAGTCTTGCTCTGTGGGCTCAAGCATCGTCTCCGTCGTCTGGGGCTCGTCCGCGTTGTCGAACGTTCCCCGCGCGGGCGGTGTCCCCGTCAGGACGTGGTTCTCCCAAAAGTCCCGCTCCACGGCGATCATATCCGCGATAAAATTGTCGTTGCGCGGCACGTACTTGTGGACGAACCTCTGCCCGCCGATGAGACAGGCGATCCAGCAACCCTCCCAGCCCATCACGGCGTTGTAGTGCTGCACCTGGGCGTAATACTCCTCGGGAAGCCTGTCATCCGCCCATTCGTCCGCCTTGAAGGCGTTGGCCGTCTTGCACTCCAGGCCGGCGTTCCGCCCGGAGATTTTCCGGTCAACGCTCGCCAGCATGAAGGGGTATTCCTTGCTGCTGACGATGCCGTTAATCCTGTGGACCTTCAAGCCCTCCCGTGCCGCGAACTCGCGGGCGACGACCTCCTCCAGCACGGCCCCGAAGTGGACGGCCTCAAGGTTGGAAATGTCGTCATGGATGCCGTTCACCTTGTCTTGCCAAACGGAGAGCGGCCCGCCCCACCGCGAAAGGCCCATCACCTTCGCGGCGTCGCTTCCGCCAATCCCTTTTCGCCTTTCCTCAAGCCATTGTTCCCGATTCATGTTCATGGTATAATCTCCTTGTGGATTTTTTGATTAGGCCCTTGTCTCCGAGGGGCCTTTTCTGTTGTTCTCGCCAAGCCCCGCGGGTTCACTTGCGCCCTGGGGCGTAGTCGTTGTACGCGATGTCCGGGTCGAGCTCGTCGTCATGGGACCAGCCGCCGTAATGCGCCTCGTACAACTCCGGGTCCTCGTAAACCCGTGCCCAGTAGCCGTAACTCCCGTAGTCCCCGAAGCCTCCGATGTTGGCCGTAAGCCCGCCGATTCCTAGGTAATCCATGTTGCATCCTCCTCTCAGCCGATAATCTTGTACAACAACGGCGTCTTTCGCCGCCCGAACAGCAAACGCAGAATCCACGTCCGCCACTGCCTCATGCCGTCTCCGCCTCCATCTTCTTCCCCGCGTTCTCCAGGGCGCAGGGCCCGACGTTGTACCCGTGCTCCCTCAGGACGCCCGAGATAACGTTCCACCCGCGCCCCACCTCCCTCGCG
>JAFUYV010000154.1 GCA_017476945.1 Fretibacterium sp. | reverse complement strand
GAGGACGGGTCGTGGCACATGCGGGGGATGGAGTTTCATTTTATCGAGATGCCGAAGTTGAAGAAGCGCCGCGGCGAGCCCGCGACGGGCCTGGAGCGGATGCTGTACTATCTTGGCAATATTGGAGGGGAGACGAGGATGCGAACGCTGGCGATGGAGGACACGCGTGTAGCGAGGATGGCGGAGCTGGAGGGTTTGTTCCGCCGGGACCCCAATCTTCTGCGGGACTACTGGGACCGGGAGCAGGCCCGCAGGGACTATAACCTCGCGCTGAGGGACAGTGAAATCAGAGGCAAGCGCGAGGGAATACGGGAAGGCAAAATCGCGGGCCAAATCGAGACCCTCTCCAGTTTGGTCCGCAACGGCCTTCTCACGCTCCGGGACGCGGCCATGACAGCAAATATCACCGAGGAGCAGTTCGCGGCGCAGATGAGCGCGGCGCCGCGGTGAACGCGGAGCGGCGGGGAGAGCGTGCTGCGTTGCGTATCTTCTCCCATGCTCTGTCCCACCAGGGTTTGTCCGTCCAGCGTACGAGAAACCATGTTGTATCGCTGGCGTTCCATCTTCCGTTATGGTATCTTTTAATTGATTATCCTGCTAAGGAGGCCCTGCCATGAACGAAGTGGTCAAGCGAATTGCGGAGATTGGCCTTGTGCCCGTCATCACGATGGACAACCCCAATCACGCTCTGCCCCTCGGCACGGCTATGCTCAAAGGGGATTTGCCGGTTGCGGAGATCACCTTCCGCACCAACGCCGCGGAGGAGTCCATCCGCGTTCTGGCCTCCGAGCTCCCCGACCTGCTCGTGGGAGCTGGCACGGTTTTGACGGTGGAACAGGCTCGGCGCGCCGTCTCCGCCGGGGCGAAGTTCCTCACCGCCCCCGGCTTCAACCCGGAGCTCGTCCAGTACAGCCTCGACAACGGGCTCCTCATCATCCCGGGGGCCAACAACCCCACCCAGATCGAGCAGGGCATCCGCATGGGGCTCTCCGTCCTCCGCTTCTTTCCCGCGGAACAGTCAGGCGGCCCGGCCATGCTGGCGGCGCTTGCGGGGCCCTACTATGGGATGCGCTACATCCCCTCCGGCGGGCTCAACGTCTCCAACGTGCAGAGCTACCTGGCCATGTCCAGCGTCCTCGCCGCCGCGGGGTCGTGGATGGTGCGCCCTGAGCTCATCGCCGCGGGGCGGTGGGAGGAGATCACGCGCCTCTGCCGCCAGGCGGTCGTCCGCGCCGTGGGGTTTGAGTTGCACCACGTGGGCATTAACGAGCCGGACGCCAGTGCGTCGCGCTCCGAGGCGGAGCTGATGTGCTCCATCTTCGGGTTCGACCTCCAGGAGAGCAAAAACAGCTTCTACGCCGGCGAGGGCTTTGAGTTCCTCAAGACGCCCTACTTGGGCATGAAGGGGCACTTTGTCCTGTCCGTCCTCAGCATGGAGCGCGCGGCAGCCTTTCTGAAGCGTAAAGGGCTGGGCCTGCGGGAGGAAACAGAACGGCGGGGGCCGAACGGCGAGCTGCTCTCCGCCTACCTGGACCGAGAGGTGGGCGGGTTTGCCCTGCACCTGACGCGGCGCTGAGGACTACTCGCCGGCGGCCGCGTCGAGGGCCAGTTTGACGGAGCCCATGATCCCCTGGTCGTCGTGCAGGCTGGCGGGAACGATGTAGGAGTCCAGGTCGTCCAGCTCCCGTGTCTTGAGGTAGCCGTTGATCAGCTCCCTGACCTTTTGGCGGATCAGGGGGAAGAGCTGGGCCTGATGCATCACGCCGCCGCCCAGGATGATCCGTTGGGGGCTCAGGAACATGATGGCCGTCAGCAGCGCCTGGGCGATGTAGCACGCCTCCAGCGTCCAAACCTCCGGCCGGTTGGCCAGCTCCCTTGCGGGCTGTCCCCAGCGGGCCTCGATCGCCGGGCCGGAGGCCATGCCCTCGAAACAGGTCCCGTGGCTGGGGCATTTCCCCTTGTACGGGTCTCCCGGCTCCACCGACATCTTGATGTGCCCGGCCTCCGGGTGCAGCATCCCGTGGAGAAGCTTGCCGTTCGTCATCACGCCGGCCCCGATGCCGGTCCCAATGGTGAAGTAGACGGCATCCGTCAGCCCTTTTGCGCTGCCCCACGTAACCTCGCCCAGGAGCGACCCGTTCACGTCGGTGTCAAACCCGATGGGGAGCTTCAGGGCGTCCTGCATCGCGCCCACGATGGGGTAGTGCCGCCAGGGCAGCTTGGGCGTCTCCAGGATGGTGCCATAGGTGCGGGACTCCTTCCGCACATCCACGGGCCCAAAGCACGCGATGCCCAGTGCCCGGATGGGCTTATCCTTGAAGTACGCGATAACCTTGGGCATGGTCTCCTCCGGTGTGGTGGTGGGGATGGACACCTGCTCATGGATCTCTCCGCTCTCATCGCCGACGGCGCAGACCATCTTGGTCCCCCCCGCCTCCAACGCGCCGTACAATACCGGGGACGTGGTGGTAAAATCCTTCATGTAAAGTCCTCTCCCTTAAAAACGGTTTATTTAAGTTTTATTGATGCTTTTCGGTGTTCCGGCGCCGGAGGCCGCTCGGCCTACTGCCAGCCGTCCAGGAAAAACTCGTTCAGGTTTTCCGCCGTGATCATCAGCACGGGGGCCAGTGCGTGCTTCTCAATCTTCTCGCCGTCCAGGACACGGTAGGCCATTCCGACGGCGATGTGCCCGATGCTCCGCGCGGACTGCCCAGCCGTCCCCGTCATCTCCCCGCGCGAGATGGCCCTCTTGGCCTCCGGGGAGCCGTTCACGCCATAGACCAGCACGCGCCCAGCCATCCCGGCATCCTTCAGGGCCTCGATGGCGCCCAGAGCCACGGAGTCGCTGATGCACATGACGGCGGCGATGTCGGGGTACGAGTGGATGATGTCCGCCATAACAGTTTTTGCCGTTCCCCGCGTCCCCTGGCTGTCGCCCCTGGCAACGATGGAGAAGGCGGGGTTTGCCCCGACAGCCGTCTCGAACGTCGTAACGCGCTCAAGGCCGGTCCTCGCGGTGGAGTTCCCCAGAACCGCAATTTGGCCGCCCCTGAGGCGATTCAGCAGGTCCTGAGCGCAGGCCTGACCGGCGGCCAGGTTGTCGGAGGCCACATGGCCGGCCACGAGCTCCTCATCGTAGACCGGAGCGTCGATGTTGATGACGGGGATGCCCGCCGCCTTGCACTCCGCCAGCGCCTGGGCCACGCCCTGCCAGTCCACGGGGGTCAGGAAGAGGGCGTCTATGTGCTGGGCGATCAGCTCCTCAATCTGGCGAATCTGCTGCGCCTGGTCCCGGTTCGGGTACAAAGTGATCAGCGTGTCCCCGTTGTCCTCGAGGACCGCCCTGATCGTGTCGTTCACCGCGATGAAGAACGGGCTGTCCGCTATGTAGGAAGCGCCGAACCTCCGCCCCCTCGCGGACGACGCGGCGGTCAGGCACAAAACGAGCGCAGCCGTTAGGGTCAGGCATAACGCAACTGTTCTTTTCATAGGCACTGCCTCCTTTTCGGATACCCCTGTTTTTCCGCCATTAATTATATAATTGAAAAGTCGAGGTCAGTATAACATAACAGGAGGTAGACGGCCATGCTTGAGCGGCACGCGAGACTGATTGAGGCGATGGCCCAATATGATAGGGGGAATGTGGCGCGCGTCCAGCATTTCGTTAAGGTCCATGGATTTGCGGCGGCAATCGGCACACTTGAGGGGTTGGACGGGGAGGCGCAGTTTATCCTGGAGACCGCGGCCATCCTGCATGATATCGGCATCCGCAGGAGTGTTGAGAAGTACGGCTCCTACACCTGGAAGAGCCAGGAGGCCGAGGGGCCGGACGCGGCGGAGGCCCTGATGCGCGGCCTTGGCGGCTACACGGAGGAGCAGGTGCGGCGCGTGCGGGCCCTCATCGCCCACCACCACACCTACGACAACGTTGACGGACTTGACCACCAGATTTTGCTCGAGGCGGACCTCCTCGTCAACCTCTTTGAATCCCGGAACAGGGAAAAATACGAGGCCCTGGTGCGGAGGGGGCTCTTCCGCACGGCGGCGGGCCTCAAATTTTTGCACGCTATGTTTGAGGATGCGTGAGGGACAGGCGGTCCCCTTCTCGCGCCGCCTACGACAGGATCCTCGTCTGATCCTCGCCGTCGTCGTCGAACACAAGATATTCGTTGAAGTCCAGCCATACCGGGGCGCCGCTTTCAACTTGACCGTAGGTGTTTCCGGCGGCGATGACGCGGAGGGAAATTCCATCCATATCCACGCGGCAGTCGTTGGTATCCCCAAGGTAATAGGCCTGGGACAGCGTTCCATGGAGAACGCCCCTATCGGCCCTCATCGTCATGTTCTCCGGCCGCACCGCCACGACGACCGGGCCGCGCTTTTCCCCGTCGTAGGCCATGCCCTGGCCCCGCTGGGAAGGAGCCCGCGGCCCGCCGGGAAAGTCAATCCGCCCCTCGGAGGCCGTGCCGCGCAGGAAGTTGATCTTCCCCACGAAGTCCGCCACGAACTGGTTGGCAGGGTGGCGGTAGATGTTCATGGGGCTGCCCATCTGCTGCACAGCGCCCTTGTTGAACACGATGACGCGGTCGCTCATGGCCATGGCCTCCGTCTGGTCGTGCGTGACGTAGACGACGGTGATGCCAAAGCGCTTCTGCACATCCTTGATCTCAAACCGCATGGACTCGCGCAGCTTGGCGTCCAGATTGCTCAGGGGCTCGTCCAATAACAGAACGCGGGGATTGCAGACCAAGGCGCGCCCCAGGGCCACGCGCTGCTGCTGGCCGCCGGAGAGCTCGTTCGGCATCCTTTCAACATACTGCGACAGGTGGACGGCCTCCAATATCGCCTCGACGCGCTGGCGTATCTCATCGCGCGGCACGCGCTGTATCTTCAGGGGATAGGCCACGTTGTCAAACACGTTCATGTGCGGCCACACGGCGTAGGATTGAAAGACCATGCCGATGCCGCGCCGGTTGGGGGGCACGAACCGCCCCTCACCGCTGACGACCGTATCGTCGATTTTAATCTCGCCGGTCGTGGGCTTCTCAAAGCCGGCGATCATTCGCAGCATCGTCGTCTTGCCGCAGCCGGAGGGCCCCAGCAGCGTGACGAACTCGCGGTCCTGAAACACGCTGCTGAACTTCTGAATGACCTGCGTGCTGCCATAGGATTTCGTAACGTCCGTAAGGGTAATGGAGGACATGGGTTCACTCGCTCCTTCGTTCAATCAGTTCAATCACCAGTTCAATCGTCAAATCGAAAACTCGCCCTTGGTGAGCTTGTTCAGGATCCAGTTAACGATGACGACCATTCCCAGGATGCCCGTGGCGATGGCCGAGGCCGTCTGCTGGCTGTGGTATGTCTGGTAGGTGAACAGCTCGTAGCCGATGGTCTTGGTGTCGGTGGAGTACAGCAGCGTGGACATGGTGAGCTCGTAGAAGCTGGGCATGAAGATGAGGAACCATCCGGCCACCACCGACGGCGCGATGAGCGGCAGGGTCACGTCCCAAAAGCTGCGTTGCCACTCCGCGCCGGAGATGAGCGACGCCTCCTCCAGCGATGGGTGGATCTGGCTCATGGCGGACACCACCGTTCGCATCCCCATCAGCAGATACTTCACCATGTAGGCCACAATCATGATGGTCAGAGTGTTGTAGATGTTGATGCCGAACCGGCCGGACATCGTCATGATGAGCGCCAGGGCGATAACGACGCTGGGCGTGCCGCTGCCCACGGTGATGAGGAAGTCCGGGATGCGGCGGCCCTTCGCCTGTGTGCGCGTCAAAAGCCATGCCATGACGCACGAGATGGCGATGCCCGCTGTGGCCGCGATGGAGGCGGAAAGAAGGCTGTTCTTCACCGTGTCCAGAATGCCCTTGCGGGTAAACAGGATGTGCCAGTAGCGCGTCGTAAAGTTTGAGGCCGAAAGCGGCTTGCCCAGGTTCGTCGTGAACGAGGCCATGGCCACTGTAGCAAAGGGAATCACCACGACGATGAGCGCGAAGGCCGTCACCAACAGCGTCACCGGCAGACGCCATCTGCCCAGCTCCATGATGTTGGGCCGCGTGGACTTGCCGGAGACGGTGATGTATTGCTTCTTTCCGCAGATGAACGTGGAGACGTACAGCACCAAATTGGCGATGAGCATCAGCGACACCGCCAGCGTCGTGGCGTCCGTCAGACCCTCCGCCGAGCCCACGTACACGTAGTCGATGATGCGCGTCGTCACAGTGTCGATCTGCCCCGGCGCGCCGATGATGGACGGGATGCCGTAGCACGAAGCCGCCGACACGAACACCAGCAACCCCGCCGCCACGATGGACGGCAGCATGACGGGGAACGTCACAGTCATCACGGTCTTAAGCGGGGACGCGCCGGAGATCTTCGACGCCTCCTCCAGCGATGGGTCCATCTTCTCCATCGCGCGGGAAATGGTGATGAAGGCGTAGGGATAGTAGAACGTTGTCAGCACCCACACCAGCCCGCCGATGCTGTAGATGTTGAGGGGGTTTTCGGAAAGGCCGAAGAGATTGGCCAGAAACACATTGAGCGTGCCCACCCGCGGGTTGAGCAGACGCAGCCACGCCATCGCGCCCACGTAGGGCGGCACCATGTAGGTCATCACGAACAACGTGCGGAAGAACTTGCGGCCGTACATGTCCGTCCTGCCCACCAGCCACGCCAGCGGAAAGGCAATCATCACGCCGAAGACCATGGACAGCCCCGCCGTGACCAGTGTGTTGCGCAGCGCGTTCCAATTCAGCGGGTAGGTGTAAATTCTCTTGAACGTCTCCAGCGTGAAGCCGTTCTCCCCGAAAAACGAGCGGAACACCAGGTAGGCCATGGGGAAGACGTTGAAGACCAGCAGAAACGCGACGATGGCGGTGATCAGCGCCGCTTTCACGTCAAGATGAAATCTTTTATTCTCCTGAAACGAAGCCTGAACGGACACACGGTTCCCCCCTGTCTCAAAAAGCGCGGCCCCGAAGGGCGTGAAAAACAAATTACCGTCCAGTCGGGGCCATGCGCGTAATGATTTTCTCAGAGCGACTTCAGTTAAATCTTATTCTTCACGCGCTCCTCAAAGTTTGTCCTCAGCTCGGAGCGGTCCCTCAGGCAGTTCTCCCAGCTCACCGGCATGGAGTTCGTCACGATCTCCGCGGTGTTGATGGAATCGTAAGGGATGGCGGGCGGGTTCTTCAACACGGAGTGCATCCAGCCCTTGACGATATAGCCCTGGCCCTCCGGAGACAGGAACCAGTCCGTCAGCTCCTCGCAGATCTTCGCGTTGCCGTGGGCGCTCCACTCGTCTTTCACCGTCATGATGGGCGAGGGGACGCAGATGGTGCCGTCGGCAGGGTAGATAACCTCCAAGGCGCTGTTCTCCTCCTCGCGCTTCTTAAGTACAGACTCCTCAAGGATCATGACCATCTTGCACTCGCCTGTCTCCAGCTTCGTCAGGGCCACGGAGCCGGACTCCACCATCACGCGGTTCGCGGCCAGCTTGTCGAAGTACTCGTAGCCGTACTTGTCCTTCAGGGCGGAGACGGCGACCTGCGCCGTGCCGGCCGTCAGTGGGTTTGGCATGGAGATAAGGCCCTTCATCGCCTCGTTGTAGGCGAAATCCTTAAACGACTGCGGCAGGTCCTCCTTCTTGAACTTCTCCGGGTTGTAGGCCAGGATCATGTTGAGGTTCCGAACGGGGTACCAATAGCCCTCGGGGTCGTACTCCAGCGAGAGGTTCCCCGCCTCCTTGGAGAGGTAGGCGTGCAGAAGGCCCAGCTCCTTCAGCTCAAGGGCGTAGGAGGGGTCGGCCACCATCAGCATATCGCAGCCCAGCTTCTTCGTGTCACGCTCGGCGGCGATCTTCGCCTGAAGCGTGCCCGTGCCGCCGTAGAAGAACTCGATGTCATAATCCGGGAACTTTTCCTGCAGGACGAAGGTCATGGCTTCGATGATGTCCTCGTACATCGAGGTGTAGATGGTGACCTTCGGCTTGTCCGCCGCGTAGCCCACACAGGCGCAGGCCAGGAGCAGTGCCACAGCCAGAACCATTACCAACTTCTTCATTGCGCAAAACCTCCTCACAAAGTTTATTAATTCATGGTGAGGTAAGCATATCACAAATCGGGGGAAAAGTCATTTTATCGCAAGTCCCCACACATTATAGAGTGGTGGAGAGGACCTCTTCCATGGAGGTGTGTCCCGCCAGGGCCGCGTTGACGCCCGATTGGCGGAGTGTCTTCATTCCTCTTTGGATGGCTGCCTGACGGAGCGCGATGTTTCCGGCCCCGTCGAGGATCATGCGTCTGAGCTCGTCGTCCAGAACCATGATCTCGTAGATGCCGCGCCGTCCCTTGTACCCGTTCCGACATTCGCTGCACCCCCGCGGACGGAAGGCGCGGCTTCCCCTGGGCACGCCGAGCATGGCGCACGTGTTGGCGTCGAGCGCGTATTCCTCCCGGCAGAGCGGGCACAGGCGCCGCACCAGCCGCTGGGCAATCACGCCCGACAGGGAGGCGGAGACCAGGAAGGGCGGGATGCCCATGTCAATCATGCGGGTGGCGGCGCTGGGGGCGTCGTTGGTGTGCAGCGTGGAGAGCACGAAGTGTCCCGTCAGCGCCGCGCGGATCGCGATCTGGGCCGTGTCCCTGTCTCGGATCTCCCCCACCATGATCTTGTCCGGGTCCTGGCGCAGGATGGAGCGCAGGGCGGATTCGAAGGTCAAGCCGGCCTTTTCGTTGACGTGGACCTGGTTGATGCCGTCAATGGAGAACTCAACGGGGTCCTCGACGGTCACGATGTTGATGTCCGGGCGGTTGATCCTCTGGAGCATGGCGTAGAGGGTCGTGGACTTGCCGCTGCCCGTCGGCCCCGTCGCCAGCAGGATGCCCCAGGGCATGCTGCAAAACATATCGACCTTCTCCCTGTCGTCGTCCTCAAGTCCAAGGTGGTTCAACCCCACCAGGGCGTTCTCCCGGTCCAGGATGCGGAGCACGGCCTTCTCCCCGTTCATTGTGGGCAGGACGCTGACGCGCAGGTCGATGTGCCGCCCGTCCACGAAGATCAGGATGCGCCCATCCTGGGGCTTGCGCTTCTCGGCGATGTCCATGCGACCCATGATCTTGAGGCGGGATATCACGGAGGGGTGAAGCTCCGCCGGGTAGCTGAAGGCGGCGTAGAGCAGTCCATCAACGCGAAAGCGCACCCAGGCCAGCCCCTTCTGGACCTCAACATGGATGTCCGACGCCCCCTCATGCACCGCCTGCCGGATGAGGCTGTTGACGAGCTGTATCAAGGGGGCGTCGTCGAGGGAGGCGGCGCTCTCCTGGGCCTGGCGCCATTGAGAGAGAGGCAGCCCCCTGCGCTCCACATCGGTGATGGCTCCCTCCAAGTTGTCCTGAAGGCTGTAAAGGCGGTCAAGGTTATCCTGGATGTCCTTCCGCGCGGCGACACCAATTTTGAGCTCATGCCCTGTGAGCATCCGCACCTCGTCCCGGGCCAACAGGTCCAGCGGGTCGGACATGGCGATAAACAGGCGGTTGTCCTCCGTCAGGGCCAGGGGGATCAGGCTCAGGCGCTCCGCTGCCGCGCGGGGGACCAGCCGGATGGCCCCGGGATCAGGACGGCAGCGGGCCAGGGGACAGAGAGGCAGCCCAAGCTGGATGGACAGGGCCTCGGCAAGGCGTCCCTCCGTGAGCACCCCCTCGGAGAGCAGGATTTCCCCCAGCCTTGTGCCAAGGGCCTCCTGCTCCTGCCGCTGGAGCGCGTGGTCAAGTCCCTCCTGGGTAATGGCCCTCATCTGAAGCAGGATTTCGCCCAGACGCTGATGGTTAGCGCTCATACGGCGACCTCTCGTCTTTGATATCTTTCCTCTAATCTGTCGAAAGCCTCATCGCAGTCAGTGCGGGCTCCCTGCTGGACATCTCTCAGGCCAACATTGATAAAATCCCTTAATTCCTGCCTTGCCCTATTGTCGTTGATATCCAAAAGCACGCTTGCTATCTTGAATCCCTCACTCTGCAGTTTATAAAACATTATACCTTATCTGAACTTTGTCCGTTTTCCCGTTCTTCCCCCATCAGCTTCTTCTGCATGGTCAGGAGCTCCCGCGCCACGACGAGGAGGTACTCCTGGGTCGCGGGGGCCAGGGAGTCCAGGATATGCTCCAGCTCTTTGGCGTAGGGCGACGCCGCGGCGAACATCTCCCCCTCGCCGTCCCTCAGCCACCGCTCATTGACGTTGAACGTCGAGCAGATGAGCTTGATGTTGCGGTCAGTGAGAGGGTTGCGCCCACTCTCAATAACTGACAGCGAAGTTTGAGTGAGTCCTATTTGCTTTGCAAAATCTCCCTGATAGAGTTTTAAAGCTTTTCTTAACTGTTTTAATCTTTCATTCATAGTACTCTCCATATCCTCAGAATATCATTATCTGATTTCAAAATCAACAGAAACAAATTC
>JAFUYV010000153.1 GCA_017476945.1 Fretibacterium sp. | reverse complement strand
TGAGATCGACATTCCCCCTTTTATAGTCATAAATCCCCGCCCCGTTCAGCTCCTCCTCCAGCAGCGCGGTCTCCTCCCACGCGAGCCCGAAGCGATAGAACTCCTGGCGCGAGGCAAGGAGGGCTTGTTTCAGCCCGGCGGAGGAGAGGGACTTGGACGAGGCGGCCACGTCGGCCTTCATCCAGAGCGGTTCGATCTTCAGCGTGGCCGCCGTCCTGCGGGCAAGAGCCCAGGCGGCATCGAGAGTGTCCCCCGTGCCTGAACGGACGGAAGCGCGTTTTGTCCCGTCGCAGACGGAGATGAAGACCGTGTATCGATCGTGGCTGCCCAGCTCTCTGCGGACCTCGTCCGTCAGGATACTGCCCTCCAGGAGGTCTGCCTTTGCCTGAAAGGACGCTTCAAAAGAGGGCGCGGGCGTCCTGGAATTCCATGCCCAGAACCCCGCCGCCAGCGCTGCAATAATGACAACGAGAAACACCCGGCGCTTTGTCACGAACATCAGCCCTTTCTCATTATTCTTCTCAATTTTACGCTATTATAATATAATAAACCAAGGATGGTGAGATTATGCTTGGAGATTACACGTGGAGCGTCATTGAAAAGGAGACGGAGTGTCTGGCGCAGCGGTTCAAGGCCGTCACGCGCAACATCGCGAACGCCAACACGCCGGGCTACGCGCGGCGCAACGTCTCCTTTGAGGACCAGATGCGCGAGGTGATGGAGCGGGACAGAAAGCTCCACATGACCGTGACGGACGCGGGGCATATCCCCTCGCATCCCCTGCGCATGTCGGACGTCGAGGCGTCTGAGATAAAGATCAGGGACGAGCGCTACCGCCTGGACATGAACAACGTTGACCCGGAGCGGGAGATGGCTGCGTTGTCGGAGACGCGCATGATGTATTCCGCCTTTATGCGCGTCGCGGGCAGCAAGCTCACCATGCTCAAGTCGGTCATCGCGGGGCGCTAGTTTAAGGGGGAACTCAAATGCGGATTTTTGAGAGCATGGAGGTCGCGGGCAGCTCGCTGACGGCGCACCGTCTTTGGATGGACACGATCTCCTCGAACCTGGCGAACATCAACACGACCCGCACGCTGGCCGGCGGGCCTTACAAGCGGCGCGTGCCCGTCTTTGCCGAGATGTTGGATAAGACGCTCGGCGGCTATCGGGACATCGGCGGCGTGCGCGTTACGGCCATCGCGGAGGACCAGACCGCCCCGCGCATGACCTACCAGCCCGACCATCCGGACGCGAACGAGGAGGGCTACGTGGCCTACCCCAACGTCAACCTGGTGCGTGAGATGACGGACATGCTGGTGGCCAGCCGGGCCTACGAGGCCAACCTCTCCGTCGTCACCACGGGGCGCGACATGTGGAACGGCGCGCTTGAGGTCATGAGAGGCTGATCCCAAAGAAATTGAATTCCTGAGGAGGAGATAGAGATGAGCGTTTCGGCAGGGGGAGACAATCCCATCTTCGAGCAGTTCAAAAAGATCGGGATTATCCCGGTGGTTGTGCTGGACGACGCGAAGGACGCGGAGCCTCTCGCGAAGGCTTTGGTTGAGGGCGGGCTGCCCTGCGCGGAGGTGACGTTCCGCACGGACGCCGCCGCCGAGGCCATCGGCATCATGTCAAAGCGCTCCGAGCTGCTGGTCGGGGCGGGTACGGTGCTGACGCCGGAGCAGGTGGACAAGGCTGTCGCGGCGGGGGCGAAGTTCATCGTCAGTCCCGGCCTGAACCCGCGGGTCGTGAAGCACTGCCTGGAGAAGGGCGTTCCCATCACTCCGGGGACACAGACGCCCAGCGAGATGGAGCAGGCCCTTGAGCTGGGCCTGAACGTCGTCAAGTTCTTTCCCGCGGAGCCGGCGGGCGGTCTGGCGATGATCAAGGCCGTGGCCGCGCCCTACACGCACCTCAGGTTTATGCCCACGGGCGGCGTCAACGCGAAGAACGTCCGGGACTATTTGGCCTACGACAAGATCCTTGCCTGCGGCGGGAGCTGGATGGTGAAGAAGGACCTCATAAAGGCCGGGGAGTGGGACAAGCTCACAGCCCTGGTTCGCGAGGCAGCGGATATTGTGAAGGAAATCAGGGGGTAAGCGAAATGGAACTCAATCTCAAGCCGGCGGATAAGTGCAAGTATGACGCGGTGAGCCTTGGCGAGGTTATGTTGCGGCTGGATCCGGGTGAGGGGCGCATCCGCACGGCGCGGACCTTCCGCGCGTGGGAGGGCGGCGGCGAGTATAACGTCATCCGTGGGCTTCACAAGTGCTTCGGCATGAACACCGCCGTGGTCACCGCCTTTGCGGACAACGAGGTGGGCCGCCTGATGCGGGACTTCATTGAGCAGGGCGGCGTCAGCACAGAGCTGATCTACTGGAAGAAGACCGACGGCATTGGCCGCGTCTGCCGCAACGGCATCAACTTCACGGAACGGGGCTTCGGCATCCGCGGCGCGGTCGGCTGTTCCGACAGGGCCAACACCGCCATCTCCCAGGCGACACCGGCGGACTTCAATTTTGACCACATCTTCGGCGAGCTGGGCGTGCGCTGGCTGCACACCGGCGGCATCTATGCCGCGCTGTCCGAGCAGGCGTGCGAGACGGTCATCGCCGCGTGCAAGGCCGCGAAGAAGTACGGCACGCTGGTCTCCTACGACCTGAACTACCGTCCCTCCATGTGGAGCGCCATCGGCGGTCAGGCCAAGGCCCAGGAGGTCAACAAGGAGGTCGCGTAGTACGTGGACGTGATGATCGGCAACGAGGAGGACTTCACGGCGTGCCTGGGCTTCCAGATCGAGGGCAACGACGCGAACCTCAAGGAACTGAACATCGAAGGTTACAAGAAGATGATTGGCGAGGCCGCAAAGGCCTATCCGAACTTCAAGGCGGTGGCAACGACGCTGCGCACCGTGCGGACGGCGACGGTCAACGACTGGAAGGCGATCTGCTGGGCGGACGGCAACATCTACATGTCCAAGGCCTACGACGGGCTGGAGATCATGGACCGCGTGGGAGGCGGCGACTCCTTCGCGTCCGGCCTGGTCTATGGGCTGATGACCACAGGCGACCCGGAGAAGGCCGTGAATTACGGCGCGGCTCATGGCGCCTTGGCCATGACGACGCCGGGCGACACCTCCATGGCCAGCGTCAACGAGGTAGAGGCCATCATGGGTGGAGCGGGCGCCCGCGTGAAGCGCTAGCGCTCTTCCGCCAACGCAGGCACTGTTTGGACAGGAAAAAACGCGCATGGGGTCGAGCCCGTGCGCGTTTTTAATTGGGCATCAGCCGCAAAGGGCGGGCGCCCGCTGAAGTTGTCCACCGAGGAAGTGGAGCAGCGCGGGTTTGTCCACCGTGGAGAAGTCCGTCATGTCGATAACGACCATTGGGCCCAGGCCGATGAAGTAATTCTTCTTCCGGCAGTCCTCAGTGTACTCCTCCAACGTAAGCCGGGGGGCCAGCACCTTCTCGCCGTGCAGATGGTACGTACTGCACAGATGTCCAAGGTGCCGACCCCCCTCCCCGTCCCGCTGGGCAAAACGCGCCCACAGCACCGCGGGGTCGCCCGTCAGGACAACCGTGACAGGCTGATAACCCTGGGCCGCGATCACCTTCTTCAGCGCGGGGACGTGTTTCCGGCAGAAGGGGTACTCGATCAGCAAGTCGTCCCCCTCCGCCATGGCTTCGTCCAACTGCCGCCAGAAAGCCTCCAGGCAGCGGTCGGTCAGCGATTTCTTCTCCGCCTCCCCGTCGAAGCCCTCCCGGTCGAACCACGCCTCCTTCAGCGTGTCATACGCCAGCGTGCGCAGCCCCGGGAAGGCCCGCTGGACCGTCCCGGCCATGTGGCTCTTGCCGGAGCCGGGATAGCCCGTCAGGATAATTAGATGGCGCATGGGCCAAGCGCTCTCAGCAGTCAGGCCCGCGCCATGAGCGGTGTAACATCTCGGCCTCGCGCTGCGAGCGCCTCAACATTGGTGCCCCGGAAGTTTGTAAAGCCGCTGCACCACGTTCATCAGCAGATGGACCAGGACCATGTGCATATCCTCCACCACCTGCATATTGTCCAGCGGAACGTAGAAGACCACGTCCGCCAGCTCCTTCACCTTGCCGCCGGAGTAGCCCGTCCAGCCCACCGTTTTGACGCCCTGCTCCTTCGCGTAGCGGAGGGCGTTGACCACGTTGGCGCTGTTGCCGCTGCCGCTGATGCCGATCACCAGGTCGTGGGGCTTCAGCTTGTTGCGGAGCTGAAAGCGGAAGACTTCCTCGTAGCTGATGTCGTTGGCGATGGACATGAGCGTGGCCACGTTGTCGTTCAGGCAGTAGAAATGCCATTTCTTGTCCACGTACTCGGAGATGCCCTTGTTGAAGTCGTTGGCGGCGTGGGAGGCCGTCGCCGCGCTGCCGCCATTGCCGCAGATGTAGATGGTGCCTTCGTGCTCGTAGGCGTCCAGCGCCGCGTCAACCACATCATGAATTTCTTTCTGGCTCAGGGCCTCCAGCGTCTTCTTCTCCAGCGCCAGGTAGTCCTGAATATATTGAGCTTTGTTGTCCATCATGACCCGCTCCTTTCAGAAGTGTCAGGATATCAGATTACGTGGATATCCGCAATATCCAGATGCAGGCGCGCCGTCTCACCCGGCTCGTAGACGCGCTTGGTCTTGGGGTTGTTCTCGTGCACCGTGAAGCGGCTGCCGTCAATGTCCAGCTCGTAGAGCTGATAGGAGCCCATGAAGGTGGAGAGCGTCACCTTCGCCTCAAAGACGCCCCCCTCCCGCACACTGCACGCCTCCGGGCGGATGATCAGGGTGCACGGGTCCCCCCGCTTGAAATCCCGCTCGCAGGGAATGCCGGCAAGCTCGTGCCCCAGCACGCTGACCGTGAGGGCCCCGGCCTCCCAGGACTCCACCGTGCCGTGCAGCGTGTTGGCCGTGCCGATGAAGTTGGCGGAGAACTCGCTCGTGGGGTGGTAGTACACCTCCTTGGGCGAGCCCATCTGAGCGATTTTGCCGTCCTTAAGGATGACAATACGATCCGACATGCTCATGGCCTCCGCCTGGTCATGGGTGACGTACACCGCCGTGATGCCGACGGCACGCTGGATCTTGCGGATCTCCGTGCGCATCTGCACGCGCAGCTTGGCGTCCAGGTTCGAGAGCGGCTCGTCGAAGAGCAGCACCCCCGGCTCCATGACCAGGGCACGGGCCAGCGCCACACGCTGCTGCTGCCCGCCGGAGAGCTCGTTGGTGTGGCGGCTCTCCAACCCCTCCAGCCCAGTCAGGGCCAGGATGCCCGTCACCTTATCGCGTATCTCCTGCCGGGACAGTTTTTTGATCTTCAGCCCGTAGGCGATGTTGTCGTAGACGTTCAGGTTGGGGAACAGGGCGTAGGTCTGAAAGACCATCGCCGTGTCGCGCCGGTCCGGGGTGAGGTGCCGGATGGACTCACCCCCCAGCCGGATGTCGCCGCCGGTCGGCCTCTCAAAACCGGCGATCATGCGCAGGGTGGTCGTCTTGCCGCAGCCGGATGGGCCCAGCAGCGTGACGAACTCACCCGGCTGTATCTCCATGGAGATGCGGTCCACAGCGCGGACGTCGCCGGTGTATTTGTTGGGGTAAACCTTCTCCAGCTCGATGATGGAAAGCCCCTTAGCGCTCATTTAAAAGCCCTCCTTATTCATGAAAGCCCTTCCTTGATTAAAGTCCTTCCTTGCCGTTAAACAGGTTGACCTGGCTCTGAGAGCTGCGGCCAAGATGATTCAAGCCCCAGTTCATCAGCCCCACGACCGCGAACACGATGAGCATCAGGAGGGTGGACAGCGCGGCCGCGTAGCTGAACTGCCCTTTGTCTACGTGCTGCATCACGCGCACGGTCAGCAGGTTGTAGTTGGCGGACACCAGGAAAATCACCGCGCTGATGGCGGTCATGCTCTTGATGAAGCTGAAGACCAGCCCCGTGTAGAACGCCGGGCGGATCAGGGGCAGGGTGATGGACGTGAAAACGCGAGCCGTCCGCGCGCCCAGGTCGCTCGCCGCCTCCTCGATGCTGGGGTCGATCTGCCGCAGGGCGGCCATGGCCGAGCGGACGCCCACGGGCAGCCTTGTCATCACCAGGCAGATAACGAGTATCCAGAGCGTGTTGGTCAGCACCAGCGGCGGCGTGTTGAAGGTGAGGATGTAGCCCAGGCCGAAGACCGTGCCGGGCACCGCCATGCCGAGCATGGAGACATACTCCATGAGCTGACGGCCCAGGAAGCGCTTGCGCACCACCAGGAACGCGATGACCATCGCCAGCACCCCGCCGATGGGCGCCGCCAGCATCGCGATGATCAGCGTGTCCTTCACCGGCTTCATGCTGTAGTGAAAGACGTACTCGTAGTTCTTGAGCACGAGAGTATAGTCGGCCCCCCAGGTCTTGAAGAAGGAGGACAACACAAGGAACACATAGAACAGCAGCACCCAGAAGGAGGTCAGTAGGCACAGCGCGTTGGCGGGGATCATGAGCTTGGGGTCGTCGATCATCTCCCGGACGCGGCTGGCCTTGCCCGTCAGCGTCACGTAGGATCGTTTGTCCAGGATGGCCTTCTGAAGCAAGAAGACCCCCACAGTGACTAGCAGCAGGATGGTCGCGATGGCGGTGCCCGC
>JAFUYV010000152.1 GCA_017476945.1 Fretibacterium sp. | reverse complement strand
TCCTCAGCCCCCCGCGGATGAGGGGGATGGCGCAGTAGGAACAGCGGGTGTCACAGCCCTCACTCACCTTGAGGTAGCGGGACCAGGGCGTGCCGGACAAGAGGGGGGAACGCGCCGGACAGCCCGTCGTCTCCCCCCGCGCCAAATGAGGTTCCAGCCCCTCCAGGTAGTCCGCGACCGCGTCCCACTCCTCCGCCCGGGCGAAGAGGTCCACGGTGGGCAGCTCCTTGCGCAGCTCGGCCTCATAGCGGTTCACCAGGCAGCCCGCCACGATGACGCGCGGCAGCACCCCCTGCTCCTTCATCTGCTCCAGGTCGAGGATTGCGTCCACGTTCTCCTTCACCGCGTCCTGAATGAAGCCGCACGTGTTGATGATGCCCACGTCCGCCTCCGCGGGGTCCTCCACCGCCTTGTGCCCCATCGCGGCCAGCCGCCCCATCAGGCGTTCGCTGTCCACCGTGTTCTTGGCACAGCCCATGCTCACAAGAAAGACGTTCATCTGACGCTAATTGACCTTTTTCCAGACGCCGTCAGGCTGGTAGAGGTAGGTCTCCGCCTTCTTCGACCCCCGGGCGTTCGCGGGGCCGAGGTCCTTTCCGTTCAGCGTCACGTTGGCCATGTCGGGCCGGCCAAACCGTACCCTCGCCGGGGCCGGAAGGTCCCAGGACACAACCGCGCCCGACTTCAGCGTGCGGTTGTAGACGTTCTTATCCCCGATGGACACGCTCATCCAGACGTCACCGCGCGCACGGATCATCAGACTGGGCTTTGGCCTGGGCGCGGGCGTCTCCACCGACGCCACCTCCGCAGAGACCGGGCCCGTCTCAGGCGCCACGTCCCTGGACGCCTGAACGTGGACATCCGTGTTGACCCCCGTCCTCTCCCCGGAGCTCCCTGTCCCCTGGGAGAAGTTCGGCCACCGCCAGTTCTCTATCTTAAAGCCGCCGTTGGACCAGGCGTACCACACATAGATTCCCGTGCCGGCCAGAGCGGCCAGCAGCACGAGGAAGAGCCAGACGTGCGAGACGGGTTTGAAGCCCCTGGGGCCTGGCGAGGCGTTTCCCAGGATGTTCGCCGCCGGTTCCTCCTTTTTGGGCTGGAGGCGGTTCAGTTGGGCGATGAAGTCCTCCTGGAGGTCCTCCGCGCCGATGAGCCGGAGGTAGGTGCGGATAAAGCCCTTGACGTAGACGGGTTCCGGAAAGCCCTCGTAGTTCCCGGCCTCGATCCCGCGGAGGTACTCCATACGGATCCGCGTCCGGTCATAGACCTCATCAAGCGTCATGTTCGCCTGCTCGCGGCGTTCGGCGGCCATACCCCCAAGTTCCCTTAAAGCGTCACTACGATCCGATCCCGGCATCGGCAAGGGCCTCCTTAACTTTTGATTTCATCTCCTCCAGGTACTCCGCTGGGGCGGGACTGGAGAACACGGCGCTGCCCGCGACGACAACGTCACACCCCGCCAGGGCGGCCCTGGCCACGTTATCCTTATTGAGGCCGCCATCCATTTGAATCAGGTAGGAGTGCCCCCCGGCGGCCCTGAGCTGGGCGAGCTCCCTCGTCCTCTCCAACGTTTCCTCAATCATCCCCTGCCCTCCAAAGCCTGGCGTGACGGACATCACCAGCGCGAGATCAATGCAGCCCAGCACGGGGCGCAGGACCTCAACCGGGGTGGCGGGGCCGATGGCGGCGCCCGCCTTAAGCCCCGCCGACCGGATGGAGCTCAGCACGGCATGGAGGAGCTGGGGCTCCGCCTCCGCGTGGACGGTGATGAGCGACGCCCCGGAGTCCAGGAAAAGGGACAGCGCGGTGTCCAGACGGTCCACCATCAGGTGAACGTCAATGAAGGCATCCGGCCACCGCCGGCGCATTGCCCGGGCCAGGTGGGGCCCAAAGGACAGGTTGCGGACGAAGTGGCCGTCCATAATGTCCAGGTGCAGCCAATCCTGACGGCCCTGAAGGGACTCAACGGCCTCCGCGAGCCGCAGAGGGTCCGCCCCCAGCACGGAGGGGGCGAAGAGGACAGCCCGCCGTTTCATTGATGCCGCTCCTGCCAGACGAAATCCCCGCCCAGATAGACGCTCACGACACACTCCCGGCTGTATGGGGCCTCCACGTAGACGCTCTCCCCGCTTCTGGCCTGGCGATTGAGGACGTCCCGCTTCCCTGATGGGTCGGTCAGCTCGATGCGCAGGTTCAGCGGACTGGTGAGCGGGGGGACCTGATAGCGTATCTTTGCCACCTTATTAGAGCCGCCCGCCGCGGCAGGGGCGGATGGGGCCGGGGTGTTGTTCTGCGCGGGGGCTGCGGAGGGTGCGGGCTCCGTTCGGGCGGGGGCGGCAGGCCCACTTCCGGCGGGGGCTGCGCTGGGCTGCCGGCGCTCCTGGTCAAAGACGCTGACGTTAGGGTCGGCCTCCCGGATCGGCGCGTTGGCCGGGGTTCCGTCGCCAATAAAAATATCGCCCTGGCCGGGGACGGAGACCGTCACCCCGCGCTGGCCGTCGTTGGCGGGCGCGGCGGGCTGTTGCTGCGCGGACGCCTGCGTCGTGGCCTTGCGCACGGTTCCCCCGGACTCATTTCCCGCAGGCGTGGGGGTCGTCTCATAGCCGGCGGGCTGGCGCCGCGTGGCGATCTTGAGGCGCACGCCCTCGCTGGGGTTCACCATGGTCCCCGCCCCAGGCCGGGTCTCGATGGCCTGGCCCTCCGGGACGATGGGGCTGTACACCCTGTCGACCGTCTGGATTCGGATGCCGCTCTCCTCAAGCCGGGCGCGGGCCTCGCGCTCCATCAGGCCGTTGACGTCCGGCACGGAGATGGTGGCGCCCTCAGCCTCGTCACTGCCCCCCTCACGGACGAGGAGGTCAATCCGTCGCGCCATGGAGATGTTGGCGGGCGCGGCCGGGCTCTGGGCGATAACGGCCCCGGCGGACTGCCCCCCGTCCTGGATGCGGATGACGTCGCCCAGCGCGAAGCCCTGCTCCTTGATGACGCTCTGAGCCCTCGCCAGGCTTTGCCCCCGCACATCGGGGACGGCGTGCAGCTCCCCGCCCTTGCTGACCTGGAGGAGAAGGACCTGCTTCTTGCGGGCGCGGGTCCCCGGCTCCGGGGATTGCGCCAACACCCGCCCCTCCGGGAGCGTGGAGGCAACCTGCTCTATCTGTACGGCAAAGCCCAGGCGCTCCGCCTCAGCGACGGCCTCAACGATGGAGCGTTCCCTGAGCGGCGGGACGACGGCCTCCCCCGACGGCCGGAAGAAAACCGTGTAAAAGGCCACAGCCCCCGAGCCGAAAATTATCAGCACCACAAACAGCAGCGTCCATCGGATCATCTTGCCCAATGCTCTTCAAGCCCCCATTCGTGCAACTGCGTTACCTCTTTATGATCACGGCGCAGTAAAAGCCATCCAGCCACGGTGTTTCTGGCCAAATGTACGTCCCCCAGGGGCGTCCCCGGCGGAACGGCTTTACCCCGTCCGAACCCTGTCCATTCTCCCAGGGCGCGGGCAGCTCCGCGCACTCCGGGTGGCCCGCCAGGACCTCCGCCACCACGCTCTCATTCTCCTGCCTCAGGAGGCTGCACGTGATGTAAAGTATGATACCACGCGGAGCGCAGAGCGCCACCGCTCGCTCCAGCAGGCTTCTCTGCGCTGCGGCCAGCCGGTCGAAACGCTCCCAGTTCAGCCGCCATTTCGACTCCGGCTTCCGGCACCACGTCCCGCTTCCGGAGCAGGGCGCGTCCAGCAGCACGAGCGACGGCGGCTCCGAGGGCTCCAGCTCCAGGGCGCTGCCCTGGCGGAGCGCAGCCCGACCCTCCACGCCCAGGCGTTTCATCTCCCGCAGGGCGCTCCTGTGACGGCCCTCCGAGAGTTCCCAGCCCTCCAGCCGCGCCTCCGGACACATCTGAAGGACCTGTCCTCCCTTGACCCCGCGCCCGGAGCAGAGGTCGAGGATGAGCCCCTCCCTGTAAAGGCGCGCCCCCAGCGACGCCGCGAGGATGGAGCCCTCCGTCTGCAAGGTGGCGAGCCCCCGTTCGAAGCCCGGCACGTCCGTGGGCAGGACGGTGGAGCTCAGGTGCACGGCCTCCGACAGGGGGGATGGCTCCGCCTCCATGCCTCGCTCCCTCAGCGCCTCCAAGAGCTCGTCACGTTTGCCGGGGGCCGGCCTCAGCGCGCTCAACGGCGGCTGGGGCAGGAGGTCGAAGAGCCGGTTCAGGTCGGCGCGTTGCCACGTCCGCGTCCACGCGGGCAGGGACCAGACGGGGATCCCCGCCCACAGGGCGCGCTCCTCGGCGGCGGGGCTCCGGCGCAGGGCCTCCACTCGCGCCACGCCGCGCTCCCCCACGTTGTGCAGGACGGCGTTGACCAGCGGGACCCATCGCTTCTGAGAATGAGATTTGAGGTGGTCCAGCAGGCCATTGACCAACACGCCGCCCGCGAAATGGCGCAGCTCCAGAAGCCCCGCCGTGCCCACGAGGAGACAGTCGCGGATGAGGGGCGGCAGCGAGGCGTCGCCCCGTGAGTCTCTCAGAAATTTCCCGTAAACTGCGCGCCACATCTCCTGGCGGCGCAGGACGGCGTAGACCAGAGACGACGCCAGGGTCAGATCTCCCGGGGACATCTCCCCGCCCAGCTTCCGCAGAGCCTCCGACGCGAAGGATGCGCTAGTGCCGGCGGGGCGGCAGGAGGCCGCGCCTCTCCCGCCGGCCGACGCGAAGGGCCCCTCGCGCGATGCCCGTATCTGTTCGAGGACGTGCAGCGCCCCCTCGATCCCGCGCAAGCCTTACCTCTCGCGGGAGTTCCGGATCATGATGAGCCGCACAAGCTGGAGGATGGCCATGAGCGCGGCGGCGATGTAGGTCCACGCGGCGGCGCTCAGGACCTTCTTGGCCCCGGCCAGCTCGTCCGGCGCGAGGGTCCCCGTCTCCTCCAGGAGGGCCAGCGCGCGGGAGCTCGCGTCGAGCTCCACCGGCAGCGTCACCAGATGAAAGGTGAGCGCCCCGACGAAGAGGAGGATGCCCAGGTTCGTGAGCAGGCGGTTCCCCATCATCAGCCCGACGATGAACAGCGGCATGGAGGCCGAGGAGGCGATGTTCACGGCGGGGACGATGGAGTTGCGGAGCATCAGGGGACCGTAGGCCTGGCTGTGCTGGATGGCGTGCCCCACCTCGTGGGCGGCGACGCCGATGGAGGCGATGCTGCGGCTGCCGTAGACCGTCTCCGAGAGGTTCAGCGTCCGGTTCCGCGGATCGTAGTGGTCGGTCAGCGAGCCCTGCACGCGGTTGATGGGCATGGCTCCCAGCCCGAAACGGGCCAGCAGCATCTGGGCCACGGCGTCCGCCGTGACGCCGCCCCGGGCCGCCACCTGGCTGTATTGGCCGAAGGTGGACTGCACGCGCGCCTGTGCCCACATGGAGAGCAGCACCGCCGGGATCAGCAGAAGCATCGTGGAGTCCATTCCAAAGCCGTAAGGATAAAACACGAGAAACCCTCCTCTAAAAGCTCAAAACTTCCAAGCCCAGTATAACACCACACACGCCGGCTACAAGCGCGGGCCAAGGAACTCCGCCACGGCGCTCACCAGCCGCTCCTGCTCACTGGCCCTGAGCCCAGGGAAGATGGGCAGCGCCAGGGCCTCGCGGGAGAGCCTCTCCGCCTCAGGGCAGTCTCCCGGACGGCCTCCCAGGAAGGCGAAGCAGGGCTGGAGATGAAGGGGCAGCGGGTAGTAGACGCGGGTGGAGAGGCCCCGCTCCTCGAGCCAGGCCATCAGCCTGTCGCGCAGGGGCTGCGCCGGGTCTCTGCCCTCGGGGACGCGGATGACGTATTGGTGGTAGATATGATAGTTTCCCTCCAGCTCCACCGGGAGGCGCAGTTTTTCCGGCCCCGTCAGCCCCCGCGACTCGAAGCACAGGCGGTAAAAGGCGGCGAGCGAGCGGCGCTCCTCGTTCCACGCCTCGAGGTGGGGCAGCTTCACGTCGAGGATCGCCGCCTGAAGAGCGTCCAGCCGGCTGTTGAGCCCCACCTCCTCGTGAAAATACGTGGTCCCAGCGCCGTGGACGCGGAGCTTCCTCAGCCGCGCGGCCAGCTCCGGTTCGGAGGTGACGGTCATCCCGCCGTCGCCGCACCCCCCAAGGTTCTTCGTGGGGAAGAAGGAATAGCAGCCGATATCCCCGGCCGTCCCCGCGCGAAGAAGCCTATCCCCCACCCTGCGCCAGGCCCCGAAGGACTGCGCCGCGTCCTCAACAATCCTGATCTCGCGCTCCCGCAGCAGTGGCGTGACCGCCTCCAGCGGGGTCATCTGGCCGAACAGATGGACGGGCAGGAAGACTTTTGTCCGCGGGGTGAGCTTGCGTTCCACGTCTGCCAGGCTGACGTTATACGTGTCGGGGTCAATGTCCGCGAAGACCGGAACGGCCCCCAGGCGCGTCACGGCGCTGGCCGTGGCGAAGAAGGTGTAGGGCGTCGTGATGACTTCGTCCCCAGGTTTGATGTCCAGGGCCATCAGCGCCAGCAGCAGGGCGTCCGACCCTGAGGCGCAGCCCACAGCCGCCCCGTCCCCCGGCAGCTCCAGGTAGGCCTCCACGTGCTCCTCGAACGCGCGGACCTCCCGCCCGAGGATGAAGGCCTGCGCGTCGAAGACGCGGTCCACGGCCGCGCGCACCTCCCCACGGATTTCCTCAAAGGCCCGGCCCAGGTCCAGAATTGGCACAGTTCCTCCCGTGGTGTCCGGCAATTTGCCCATCCTCATCAGCTCCTTTATGATTTGACTCAGGGAGAAAAAGCCCCCCGCCCCCGTGGGCAGCCGCAGGGCGCAGGCTGTCCCAAGCATCCCATTATATGATAAATTATCCCCGCCGGGCTTTCAATTTGTCGGGGCCGGGAGGAAAAGGTTAAAGAAAAATTCAGGAGGGGATGTCATGAGACTCTTCATCACGACGCTGTCCCTGTTCAGCGTCATCGCTTTCGGTTACGCGCTGGCCGGCTACGGCAGGACGATGTTCGGCCAGGCGGCGCGGATGGACTATATCCTGCTGGGGCTTCTGGGGGGCTTTGGGTTTGCGGCCCTCGCCCTTTGGCTCTGGTACCGGCACAGGGACGAGTTCTTTTTTAAGGATGATGAGAAACCGGGTCCCCAGGAGCCCTGACCCCCCCCTTTACCGCGCGAGCATGTAGACGGTGGGGCCGCCCTTGTAGGGCACCTGGCCCGCCTCCTCAAACAGGCCGTCCGTCCCAGCGCGCCCGGTGAGGTTGGATTTTATCTCGCCTGCTCCGGCGTCGCCCTCCCCAACGGTGTAGCTGACGTACCATTTGCCGGCGCCGGACACGGCGAAGCGATACCGTCCGTCGTACTTGCCGGGGTTGTCCACGTAGCGCGCCAGGGCCACGGCAGGGGTGAGCGACTCAAATTTGGGTGTCAGCCCCCGGTCGAAGTGGTCCATGCTGTCGATATACATCAGGAGGACGGCCTGCTTCATGACGCGGAGGTCGCTGACGATGCTCAAAGCCCGCGCGGAGGACGTCGCCGAGCTGCCGGACAGGAGCATCCCCGACATCAGGATGCCGATCACGACGATAACGATCAGAAGCTCCGCCAGCGTAAAGCCCTTGCGTGCTTTCACCAGGGTCCCTCCTTACCCTAAATGGGACATGGCCGCGTTCATGGGCCCGAAGATGGCCAGGACGATCACCCCTACGATGCAGCCCACAAGGAGGATGAGGACGGGCTCCAGCAGCGCCGTTGTGGACTTGAGCTGAGCGTCCAGCTCCTGGCTGTACCACGAGGCCACGCGGTCGAGCATATTGTCCAGGTGTCCTGTCTCCTCCCCGATGCGCATCATCTGGGACACCAGCGTGGGGAACACCCCCGTCTGCTTCGCCGCGTCCCCAAGGGAGGCCCCCTGCCGCACCCGCTCCTGAAGGCCGGCGAAGCCCTCGCCGACCGCGCTGTTGCCCGCCGCCCCCTTCGCCATCTCCAACCCCGTCAGAACGGGAACCCCCGCCCCGGACAGGGCGGCCAGGGTCCGGGTGGCCCGCACCATTGAGGATTTAAAAATTAACTTTCCAAAGAAGGGGAGCCTGAGCTTCAGCCGGTCCATAAAGGTGCTCCGGCACGCCAGCAGCCAGAATAGGAGGCAGAGGACGGCCAGCGACGCCGGCAGGAGGACCTTCCAGTGCTCAACGCAGTATTCCCCCGCTGAGAACAGGCTGCGCGTCAGCCGGGGCAGCTCGATATTCATGGAGTTGAAGACCTGACGAAACTGAGGAAGGAGGACGATGAGGAAAACCGCCAGCACGCAGAGGGCGAAGACGGTGACGCACGCCGGGTAGGCCAGGGCTGAGAGGACCTTGCGCCTCAACTCTGCCCGTTTCTCCAAAAGGGTGGCCGCGCTCTCCAGGGCG
>JAFUYV010000018.1 GCA_017476945.1 Fretibacterium sp. | reverse complement strand
TATTGCAGGACATAATCCAGCGTCGCCTGAACCTTGTCGTCCGGCAAAAACTCAATCAAGCGTGAAAGTTCCTCCCGCTGCGCTGTCATCACCGGCATCTTCTAGACCTCCTCCGTTTCCGCAAGCCGGGCCAGAGCGCTTTTCGCGTGGCCGGTCAGGCCCTCCGCGCGGGCGAAGGCGGCGACGTCCGGGGCCGCGCGGCGCATGGCCTCCGGGGCGTAATACGTGTACTGGGACTTCTTCACGAAGTCGTCCACGGAGAGGGGGCTGGAGAAGCGGGCCGTGCCGCTGGTGGGCAGGGTGTGGTTCGGCCCGGCGTAGTAGTCCCCCAGCGCCTCGGGGCAGTGCCACCCCAGGAAGACGGAGCCCGCGTGGCGCACCCTTCCCAGCCACGCGAAGGGCGCCTCCACGCAGAGCTCCAGGTGCTCCGGCGCCAGGGCGTTGGAGATGTCAAGGGCGTGGGCGATGTCCCCGACCACGATGATCTTCCCATTGTTCTCGATGGAGGCGCGGGCGATCTCCGCCCGGTCGAGCCGGGGTATCTGAACCTCCAGCTCATCCCGTACCGCCTGGGCCAGCTCCATCGAGTCCGTCACCAGCACGGCGCTGGCCATCCGGTCGTGTTCCGCCTGGGACAGCAGGTCCGCGGCAAGCCAGCGGGGGGCCTCGCGGGGCTGGCTGCTCCCCTCGGCCACGATGAGGATCTCGCTGGGCCCGGCGATCATGTCGATAGCCACGGCGCCGAAGACCTGGCGCTTCGCCTCGGCCACGTAGACGTTGCCCGGCCCCACGATCTTGTCCACGCGCGGGACGCTCTCCGTGCCGAAGGCCAGGGCCGCCACCGCCTGGGCTCCGCCGAGCCTGAAGACGCGGTCCACGCCGGCCGCCTCCGCCGCCGCGAGGATGGCCGGGGCGATTGTGCCGTCCTTTCGGGGCGGCGTCACCATCACCACCTCGCCGCAGCCCGCCGTCTTCGCGGGGATCGCGTCCATCAGCACCGTCGAGGGATAGGACGCCGTGCCGCCGGGGACGTAGAGCCCCACCCGGTCCAGAGGGATCACCCGCTGGCCCAGGACAATCCCGCCCTCCTCCGCCAAGCCGTGCGGCGAGAGGGATCCGGTAAGGATGAAGCCGTTCCGCACCTGCCGCTGGTGGAAGCGCCGGATGTTGGCCGCCGCCCGCTCCAACAGCGCGGTGAACTCCGGCCCGGCCTCCTCCGCGCCCCGCCGCCGTTCCTCCGTCGGGACCTCGAGGGCCGCCAGCTTCACGCCGTCAAATTTCTCCTCATACCGAAGGAGCGCCGCGTCGCCCTCCCGCCGCACGGCGGACAGGATCTCCGCCACCGCCGCGCTCACCTGAGCCGCCGCTGCCTCCACGCCCCGCGCGAAGATCTCCTCATCCGGCACATCGCCGTATTTCAAAAGCTTTATCATTTTATCTCCGCCTCCAGACCGCGCATGACCTCGTGGATGCGCCCGCCCTTGAACTTCAAGCCCGCCTTGTTCGCGATGAGCCGCGCGCTGAGATCCGCCACCGTGTCCAGCACGTGGAGGCGGTTTTCCCTCAGCGTCGTCCCCGTCTCCACGATGTCCACGATCACGTCGGAGAGCCCCAGGATTGGCGCGAGCTCGATGGAGCCCCGCAGGGGGATGATGTCGATGTCGCGTCCCCGCCCGGCGTAATAGCCCTGGGCGATGTTGGGGAACTCCGTCGCGACGCGGAGCGTACGCTCCGGGTTGTCGCGAAAATCCTCCAGGGCCGCCACGGCCATGCGGCAGACGCCGGTCCGCAGGTCCAGCAATTCATAGACGTCCGGCCCATACTCCAGCAGGATGTCCCGCCCCGCCGCCCCGATGTCCGCCGCGCCGCGCTCCACGTAGATGGGCACGTCCGACGGCTTGACCCAGAAGCACCGCAGGCCCAGCGCCTCGTTCTCGAAGATCAGCTTCCGGCCCTTGTCCAGCGCGCCGGGGCATCCAAACCCGGCCCGCTCGAACAGCCCGTAGACCCGCTCGCCCAGCCGCCCCTTGGGCAGGGCGATGTTCAGCACGTCACTCAAGGGGTTTCACCTCGCCTTGTTCAAATTTCAAGACCCGGCGGCAGCGCACGTTCCCGGGGAGCGCCCTCTGGGCCATCACGCTCCGGCCCTCGCGGACCAGCTCCCCGACGGCGCGGCGCAGCTCCTCAAGGGGCGTCCCGTCCTCGTAGAGGAGCAGCGTGTCCACGTCGAACTCCCGGCCTTGCTCCCGGATTAGGGGCTCCAGCACGTCCAGGTAGACGGCGAAGCCGATGGCCCGCGCGCCGCCGCGCCCCATCCTCTCCATCAGCCGGTCGTACTGCCCGCCGGAGAGGACGGATTCGGGGACGCCCTCAATGAAGCCGCGGAACACGATACCATTATAATAGCTGAGGTCGCTGACGGCCGAGAGGTCCACGCGGAGCATGGGCTCATCCCCCAGGGCGTCCACCACGCGCTCAAGCTCCTCCAGACAGGCCAGGGCGAGGTTGCCGGCCCCTTCCGGCTGGAGCCTGCTGGCCTCAAGGCTCCGCCGCAGCCCGGGCAGGACGTCGGCCGGCCTTCCGTAGAGCTCGATCAGGGCCTTCAGCAACCCGGCCCGCTCCTCAGGGACGCCCGCCTCCCCGCACAGGCGCGCGAGCTCATGGACGTTCTTCCCGGCGATGCAGTGAAGCAGGGCCTGGCGGCTGGCCTGGGGGACCCCCTCCAGCACGGCGGACAGGACCCCCAGATGAGAGATGTCCAGCACGCAGGCGCGGGGCTC
>JAFUYV010000151.1 GCA_017476945.1 Fretibacterium sp. | reverse complement strand
CTGGTAGACGCCGGAGAGGATCTTCATCAGCGTCGACTTCCCCGCGCCGTTCTCGCCGACGAGGACGTGCACCTCGCCCGGCATGATGTCGAAGCTGATGCCGTCCAGCGCCTTGACGCCCGGGAAGGTCTTTGTGATGCCCACCATCTGAATCAGGGGGAGCCCTCCCCCCGAACCCCCCCCGCGAATCAGAGGTTCCATAGCCTGCCTCCTTTTCCCCGACATCACCGCCGCTATGCGCTGTGCCCGAGAGAAACGCCTATTAAACTGAATTACATAAAGAATGACTGCTTTTAATTCTAATGCCGGGGCACCCCCCTGTCAAGGACGGGGACGGCCTGCGTCCCCTATTTCCCGACGAAGGCATAATAGATGGAGCGGATCGCCCGCTCAAAATCCTCATTCAGGACACCGACGATGACGTTGAGCTCGGACGCCCCCTGGTCAATCATGCGCACGTTGATCCGCGCCTCAGCCAGAGCGGAGAATATCTTTGCGGCCGTGCCGCTCTGGGCCCGCATCCCCCGACCCACGACGGCGATAAGCGCCAATCCGGGCTCCACCTCGATGCTCTCCGGCCTGACCTGGCGGGCAATGTGCCGGAGTACCCGCTGCTCCCTCTCCACGAACTTCGCCTCCGGGACCACGACCGTCATCGTGTCGATCCCCGACGGCAGGTGCTCCAGGGGGACCCCGTTCTCCTCAAAGCAGTGGACGACCTTGCGATAGAAGTCCGGCTCGGAATGCATCAGGTCCTTGGCGATCATGATGGAGCAGAAGTCCCTTTTGCCTGTGATGCCGGTGATGGTGAAGGGCGGCCGCCGGGCCGTGTTCTCGACGATCCAGGTGCCCGGGTCGGAGGGCTGGTTTGTGTTGCGGATGTTGATGGGGATTCCGGCCTTCTTCACGGGGAAGACCGCGTCCTCGTGAAGGACGCTCGCCCCCATATAGGCCAGCTCCCGGAGCTCCTTGTAGGTGATGCTCCGTATCACCGGCGGGTCGTTCACAATATGCGGGTCCGCCATCAGCAGGCCTGAGACGTCCGTCCAGTTTTCGTAGACCCCGGCGTGGCACGCGCCGGCGACGATGGAGCCCGTGATATCGGAGCCCCCGCGCGAGAAGGTCCGCACCCGCCCGCCGGCATCACTGCCGTAGAAACCGGGGATGACCGCCCTGGGCATCTCCTCCAGTCTGGCCCCCAGGGCAGCGCCCGTCCGCTCCGCGTCGAAATTGCCGTCCCCGTCAAAGAAGATGACCTCCGCCGCGTCGAGAAACGGGCAGCCCAGGTAGCTGGAGAGGACAAGGCCGTTCAGATACTCCCCCCGCGACGCGGCGTAATCTCGCTCCGGGGCGCTCCGAAGACACGACTCGATCTTCTGAAACTCCTCCTCAAGGGACAGGGAGAGCCCCAGACCCTGAAGGATCCCCCGATACCGCTCCTCAACCGCGCGAAACGGGTCGCTGAAGGCCCGGCCCTCCGCGGCGAGGTCATAGCAGCGGTACAGGAGGTCCGTCACCTTGATGTCACCGTCAAAGCGCTTCCCCGGGGCGGAGGGGACAACGTAAACCCGCGACTCGTCCGCCCGGATGATGTCCCCGGCCTTCTTGATCTGCGCGGCGTCCGCCAGGGAGGTCCCGCCGAACTTGACGACCTTTTTCATGATTTGACGCGGGCAAGGGACTCCCCGCACTCCCAGCCCCGGCTCATGCCCCGCGCCTCAGCCGCTCAATCCCGCCGGGAAGGGGCCCGGTGAAGGGCACAGGCGTTATCTCCGCGCCGGGAGCGGGCAGGCCCGCCTCAACGGTCCGCCCAGGGTTTTTGACGCACTCAACGACATCGGCCGCCACGGCGCTGGCCGTCGGCAGCTTTCCCGCGCCGCGGCCGTAGAACATCAGATCGCCCACGCAATTCCCGTGGACAAGGATGCCGTTGAAGACATCGTTCACCCCATACAGCGGATTGTCCTGCGGCACCAGGCAAGGGGCTGCCATCACGGAGAGCGTGCCCGCCGCGGGGTCCCGCCCACAGATGCCGAGGAGCTTGACCGCCCTGCCCGTCTTTCGCGCGCGCAGAAGGTCCTCAGGGCTGACCTCCGTGATACCCTCGCAGGGTACCTGCTCGTAGCGGACGCGCCGTCCTGAGATCAGGGACGCGAGGATAGCGAGCTTCCGCGCTGTGTCGTGGCCCTGGACGTCCGCGTCAGGGCTGCGTTCCGCAAAGCCGTTCTCCTGGGCCTGGCGCAGGGCGTCCGCAAAGTCCATGCCCTCCCTGTCCATCTTCGTGAGGATGTAGTTGCACGTGCCGTTCAATATCCCCACGACGGAGGTGAGCTCCTCGTGGCGGCAGGAGTCCCGCAGGGTCCGCAGGATGGGGATGCCGCCGCCCACGCTGGCCTCAAACAGGTAGCTGCACCCGTGGGCCCCCGCGGTCTGGACCAGTTCCGGGCCAAAGGCGTCCACCAGCTCCTTGTTCGACGTGCAGACGGACTTGCCCCGCTCCAGCGCCGCCCGGGTGAAGGCAAAGGCGGGCTCCTTTCCACCCATCGTCTCGCAGACGGCCTTCACGTCCGGGTCCTCCAGGATGACGTTCATATCGCGGACCACGCGGTCCGCGTAGGGTGAGCCGGGGAAGTCCCGGATGTCCAGAATATACTTGACGCGGATGTCATCTCCCGCGGCCTGGCGCACCCTCTCCCGTTGAGCGTCCAGCACCTCCGCCACGCCGCTGCCAACCGTCCCGAAGCCTAAAATCGCGATGTCGATCATGATGCGCCGTCCCTACTTTGCCGCGATATAGCCCTGGCTCACGAGCAGCTCCGCACACTCGACAGCACCGCCCGCGGCCCCGCGCAGGGTGTTGTGCGAGAGCCCGACAAACTTCCAATCATAGACCGTGTCCCTTCTCAGGCGGCCGATGGAGACCCCCATCCCCCGCTCGTAGTTCACGTCCTTCGCAACCTGCGGGCGGTCCTCCTCCTCAAGATACTGGATGAAGGGTGTGGGTGCGCTGGGAAGTCCTAGTTTTTGGGGTTCTCCGCTGAAACTCCGCAGCTTTGCCACCAGCTCCTCCTTCGAGCCCGGTTTTTTTCGGAACTTCACGAAGGCCGCCGCCGTGTGCCCGTACAGGACAGGGACGCGGAGGCACTGACACGTGATGAGCGGCCCCTCCGCCGGGACGATTTTGCCATCCTCCACGCGGCCGAGGATTTTCAGCGGTTCCCTCTCGCTCTTCTCCTCCTCACCGCTGATGAAGGGGATGAGGTTCCCCGCCATCTCCGGCCAGGTGTCGAAGTTTTTGCCCGCGCCGGAGATGGCCTGATAGGTCGTGGCCCCGACCTCACAGGGCTCGTACTCCAGCCACGCGGCCAGCGCCGGGGTGTAGCTCTGGATGGAGCAGTTGGGCTTGACCGCGATGAACCCCCGCGCAGTCCCCAGGCGTTTCCGCTGAGCCTCGATGACGCACGTGTGCTCCGGGTTGATCTCCGGGATGACCATCGGGACGTCCAGCGTCCAGCGGTGCGCGCTGTTGTTGGACACCACCGGCGTCTCCGTCCGGGCATACTCCTCCTCGATCTTCCTGATCTCCTCCTTCGGCATGTTGACGGCGCTGAAGAGCATATCCACGCCCTCCGCCACGCCGCGCACATCGCCGGCATCTTTGACGGCGATGTCCTTCACGGAGACGGGGATGGGCTCATCCAGCAGCCAGCGGCCCTCGACAGCCTCAGCATAGGTTCTGCCCGCGCTGCTGGGGCTGGCCGCGATCGTCGCCACCTCGAACCAGGGATGCTCCCCCAGGAGCTGGATGAACCGTTGCCCCACCATCCCCGTCCCGCCAAGGATCCCCACCTTTAATTTCTTCATGCGAAATGCCCTCCTGTTTCTGTTTACAAGGGTAAAGTATAACGCCAAAAGCCCCGGTTTTGAAGAGTTTTCGTTTTGGCTTGTCAGGGCCTCCGGCAGCGGCACAGGAACACAAAGCGTCGCCGCGTGACTGAGAACGACAGCGGGGCCGCCGCCCCTTCCCCGGCAGGAAGCCCCCTGTGGCGAGCTCTCCGGCGGACGCTAATCCCCCAGATCGACCCCAGCGCTGAGGATATCATACTTAAATAGGGGCTTTCATCAAGCAAAATGTCAAAACGCGGGACTTCCCCCGCTCAACGACCTCACATTGAATAGTTAGAATATCATCATGCTCAGAAATGAGCCGACGCCTTGACAAACAGATTAGAGTTTCCTGTCGCCCACGCAACACCAGCCCAGCCACGCGGCGCAAGCGATAAAACAGCGATGCGGCGCGAGCGATAAAACAGCCACGCGGCGCGAGCGATAAAGGAGGAGCGCGGCCTTACAGCCGCGCTCCCTGCGCATTGTGTTACACAGCCCCTCAGGCCTTGCCCACGGAGCCGAAGAGCTCCATCTTGGCCCTCACCGTCGCCTTGATGGCCTCCGCGCCGGGCGCGAGGAGCTTGCGCGGGTCAAAGCCCTTGCCCTCCAGGTCCTTGCCCGCCTCAATGTACTTGCGGGTCGCCTCCGCGAAGGCAATCTGGCACTCCGTGTTGACGTTGATCTTCGACACGCCGAGGGAGATCGCCTTCTTGATCATGTCCTCCGGAATGCCGCTGCCGCCGTGCAGCACGAGGGGCATCTCGCCGGTCCTCTTCTGGACCTCGGCCAGCGTCTCAAAGGAGAGGCCCTTCCAGTTCGCGGGGTACCTGCCATGGATGTTGCCGATGCCTGCCGCCAGCATATCGACGCCCAGGTCGGCGATGACCTTGCACTCCTCCGGGTCGGCGCACTCGCCCATGCCGGTGACGCCGTCCTCCTCGCCGCCGATGGCCCCGACCTCCGCCTCAATGGACAGGCCCAGCGCGTGCGCCGCGTGGGTCAGCTCCTTCGTCTTCTCCAGGTTCTCCGCGATGGGATAGTGCGAGCCGTCGAACATAATGGACGAGAAGCCGGCCTTGATGCACTTGTACGCGCCATCGTAAGTCCCATGGTCCAGGTGGAGCGCCACGGGCACCGTGATGCCCAGCTCGCTGTCCATCGCCCGGACCATCGCGGCCACCGTCCCAAAGCCGCCCATGTACTTCCCGGCGCCCTCGGAGACCCCGAGGATGACGGGGGAGTTCAGCTCCTGGGCCGTCAGCAGGACGGACTTTGTCCACTCCAGGTTGTTGATGTTGAAGTGTCCCACGGCGTAGTGCCCGGCCTTCGCCTTCACAAGCATCTCCTTCGCGTTTACAAACATCTTTTTTAACCTCCTCAAAATCATCCGGCGCAGCCGCGCCGCCTTATGCGCTATATGATACCTGATTTTGCCCGATTTCGCGCGAGTGACCGGCCACAGGCCGCCACCCAGGCCGTATGGTATGCTATATTAGGCCGGAGAGAGGTGAGACGGGAACATTGGGCTCGGTGGACAGGGTCACACACGACGATATTCTCTATGGGCGGCTGACGCTTTGGCAGCCGGTGGATGGCCCGCGGGCCGCCATGGACACGGTGCTGTTGGCCGCGTGGGTGCGCCTGCGCGCTCGGCGTCCCCGCTTTGTGGAGCTTGGGGCGGCGGCGGGGGCGGTCTCCCTGATGCTGGCCCTGCGGTTCCCCGGCCCCTTCACCATCACCGGCGTGGAGCTTCAGCCCGGTTTGGTGCGCCTGGCGGAGAGGAACCGCGCGGAAAGCGGCCTGGAGGACCGCGTCTCCTTCCTCTGCGGCGACCTGCGGGACCCCGCACTGCTCCCGGCAGAGTCCTTTGATGGCCTGGCCGTCAACCCGCCCTATGACGCCCCCGTCAAGGCAGCCACGGAAAAACCCCGCGGACGCCTCAGCGCCATCCCCTCGCGCTCCATCGCCCGCCAGGGGGCCACAGGCCCTTTCCCAACAAACCACGGCGAGGTGTGCTGTACATTGGACGACATCGCCTCGGCTGCGTCACGCCTGCTGAAGGGGCATGGCCGCCTCTTTGCCGTCTTCCGCACGGACCGGCTGGCGGCCTTCGTGGGCTCCATGCTGGGCCATCGCCTCGCCCCCAAGCGGCTGCTCATGGTCCATCCGCGCCGTGAAAGCCCGTCCAACCTCTTTCTGATCGAGTGTGTAAAGGGCGGCGGGGAGGGACTGACCGTCGCCCCCCCCCTTATCGTGATGGGCAAGGACGGGAAATACACCCCGGACCTCCTCCGTGCCTATGGGCCGGAGGGACTGTAAGGCCCATTTTTTAATTTTCGTTAAGGAAAGGAGCCCCTCATGCCCCTGACGCTTGTCCCGACCCCCATTGGAAACCTTGAGGACATCACCCTGCGCGCGCTGCGCGTCCTGCAAAAGGCGGACATCATCGCCTGCGAGGACACCCGCACGTCCTCTATCCTGCTGAGGCACTATGACATCACGGCTCCGGGGGGGCTGGTCCCCTTTCACCTGCACAACGAGAACCGCTGCCTGCCCCGCCTCCTGGACGCGTTGAGGGAGGGGAAATACGTCGCGGTCATCAGCGACGCGGGGACGCCGGGGATATCCGACCCCGGATGGATACTCCTGCGGCGCGCCCTGGACGAGGGCCTGGAGGCGGACGTCCTGCCCGGCCCCTCCGCCGTGCTGCCGGCCGTGCTGCTCTCCGGCCTCACGCCCCATCCCTTTCTGTTTTACGGCTTCCCGCCGGAGAAGCCGGGGGAGCGCGCAAAGCTGTTCCAATCTCTGGCGGAGTTCCCGTGGACCCTGTGCTTCTACGTCTCGCCTCACAAGGCGGCGCGGCAGATCGGGGAGATGACGGAGGCCCTTGGTGACCGGCGCGCGGCCCTCGTGCGGGAGATCAGCAAGGTGCATCAGGAGGCAGTGCGCGGAAGGCTCTCCGACATCCTCGCGCGTGTCGAGGCGGGACTGAAGGGGGAGATGGTCCTGGCCGTTGAAGGTTGTTCCTCCGAAGCGACCGCGGATGGCTCCGGCGGGGGGTGGCAGGCTGAGGCGGACGAGCTTCGCGACGCGGGCAAAACGGTGAGGGAGACCGTCCGGGAGATCATCGCGCGCTATCCTGTCGCAAAGAACGCCGTGAAGGAGTATCTGATGCGTGATCAGGGGAGGCTGGGGAACTTCTCCCTCTGAGCTTAAAGCGGAGGCACGGAGCGCGCTTTCCCGCCCGCGCGGCGTGGGTTATAATGGCCCGTATCACTTGATTTTGTCATCTCTGGGGGAAGACGAACATGAAAAAGATCGCCATAATTATGGGGAGCGGCAGCGACCTCCCCGTCGCGGAGAAGGCCGTCAGCGTGCTGCAAAAACTGAACATCCCCTTCGTCGTCCGTGTGATGTCGGCGCACCGCACGCCGGAGGCTGTGGCGTCATTCGCGCGCGGGGCACGGGACGAGGGCTTTGGGACCGTGATCGCCATCGCGGGCAAGGCGGCGCATCTGGCGGGCTTCATCGCCGCGCAGACCCGTCTGCCGGTTATTGGCGTGCCCGTAAAATCGCCGGACCTCGGTGGGCTGGACGCGCTGCTGGCGACCGTGCAGATGCCCTCCGGCGTGCCCGTCGCGACGGTGGCTATTGACGGCGCGGCCAATGCCGCATGGCTGGCGGCGCGCATCCTGGCCGCGGCGGACGATGGGCTTGCCGCGCGGCTTGAGGACGAGGCCCGGCTCATGGCCGGAGACGTCGAAGCGAAGGACCGGGAGGTGCGAGGAAAATGGGAGGAACAGAAGTGATGGAGAATCGCGGGGAATACATCAAATCCGGCGTCAATGTCGAGGCGGGCTACGAGGCCGTGCGCCTGATGAAAAGCTCCGTCGAGCGCACAAGAACGGCGGGGGTTCTGGGCGGGCTCGGCGGGTTCGGCGGAGCCTTCGCCCTGCCCGCCGGGCTGAAGAATCCCGTGCTGGTCAGCGGAACGGACGGCGTGGGGACAAAACTGAAAATTGCCTTCCTGATGGACAAGCACGACACGGTGGGCATCGACTGCGTGGCCATGTGTGTCAATGACGTGCTGTGCTGCGGGGCGCGGCCGCTGTTCTTCCTGGACTACGTCGCGGTGGGAAAGAACGTCCCGGAGCGCGTGGCGGCCATCGTCAGCGGTGTGGCCGAGGGCTGCGTTCAGGCCGGATGTGCGCTCATCGGCGGCGAGACCGCTGAGATGCCGGGCCTCTACGCCCCGGACGAGTACGACCTGGCGGGCTTCGCCGTGGGCGTCGCGGAGCGGGACCAGACGTCGCCGCGAGACTTTAATCATCTGCTGGACAACACGAACGTGAAGGCCGGGGACGCCGTGATCGCCCTGCCGTCGTCAGGCCTGCATTCCAACGGTTTCTCGCTGGTGCGCAAGGTCTTTGACGTTGAAAACCGGGACCTGAAAAAACACGTCGATGAGCTGGGCTGTTCGCTGGGCGAGGCCCTGCTGACTCCGACAAAAATTTATGTCAAGCCCGTGCTGGCGCTCATGGAGGCCGTGCCGGTACACTCGCTGGCGCACATCACGGGCGGCGGGTTCCACGAGAACATCCCCCGCAGCCTGCCCGGCGGCCTGGGCGTGAAGGTTGAGCGCTCCTCGTTGAAAATACCGCCCATCTTCGACTTGCTGATGCGCGAGGGACACATTGACGAGGTACAGATGTTCCATATCTTCAACATGGGCGTGGGCATGACCGCCGCCGTGGCCCCGGAGGACGCGGACGAGGCCCTGCGGACGCTGAAGGCCAACGGCGTGGACGCCCGCGTCATGGGCACGGTCGTTGAGGGCGAGGGAGTCTCGATATGCTAGGCGCACGCATTTCCGTCCTGGTCTCCGGCGGGGGGACGAACCTTCAGGCGCTTCTGGACGCACAGCGGAACGGCGTCTTAAAGGGCGGGAAGATCGTCCAGGTCATCGCGAGCCGCGGCGATGCTTTCGCTCTGGAGCGGGCGCGAAAGGCAAACGTGCGGGCGGATGTGGTGGAGTTCCGAGACTGCGCGGACAGTGCGGAGTTTGAGCGAAAAATCCTCCGGCTGCTGGAGGAGGAGCGGGCGGAGATCGTCGTTCTGGCGGGGTTTATGCACATTCTGAGCGAGGATTTTGTGCGGCGTTACAGGGGGCGCATGGTGAATGTTCACCCCTCGCTCATTCCGTCGTTCTGCGGCAAAGGATTTTACGGGCTGAAGGTTCACGAGGCGGTACTGAAAGCGGGCGTGAAGGTGACGGGCGCGACGGCGCATATCGTTGACGCCGTGCCGGACGGGGGCCCCATCCTGAAACAGAAGGCCGTGGAGGTGCTGCCGGGCGACACGCCCCAGACGCTTCAGCGCCGCGTGATGGAACAGGCCGAGTGGAAAATCCTGCCTGAGGCGGTGGAGGAGCTCACATTAAAGCTCATGGGGAAAGAACCTCCTGCCCTCCCCGCGCGGCGCTTTGAGCCGATTCTGCCGGATTTTGGCGTCCGGGGCAACCGCTACCCCGGACGGGGAATTATTTTGGGCTGTGCGCCGGACGGCCGGGCAGCGCTGGCCTATTTCATCATGGGCCGCAGCCCGTCGAGCCGCGCGAGAATTTTTGAGCGATCCGGGGACAGCCTCATCATCAAGCTGCTGGACGCGGCGAAGAAGCTGGACGATCCGTCACTCATCCTCTACGCCCCGGTGCGCGCGCTGAACGGACAGACCATCGTGACGAACGGAGACCAGACGGACACGGTTTACAATATGATGAGGGCCGGAGGGACCTTCGAGGAGGCCCTGCGGACGCGGGAGTTTGAGCCTGACCCGCCGCACTGCACGCCGCGCATCAGCGGGCTGCTCCTGCCCGATGGCCGTTATCGTTTGAACATTCTCAAGGCCGATTCAGAACAGAACTGCGAGCGGCAGTTCTTCGAGTACGAACCGAGTGCCGGTTACGGGCGCCTCATCCACACCTACGAGGACAACGGAAACCCCCTGCCGTCCTTCAGCGGGGAGCCGCGCCTGGTGAAGCTGCCGGAGGACATCGACGAGTTCGCAAACGGCCTGTGGGACGCGCTGGACCCAGATAACAAGGTGTCGCTCTACGTCCGTCTTATTCCCCCTGACGGGAAATTTGAGGACCGGCTGTTCAATAAATACGGGGAGGGAAAATAAGACGCCGCGGATGGTTTTGAATTTCACGCCGGAACTTCAGAAGCGGGTCAACTTTTGGGGCGGGAGGCAGAGCGAGGCCCCGGAGCTCTTCTTAAAAAAGATTATCGCGGAGCGCCTGGAAGACACGGAGGACTATGAGGAGGCCGGATGGCCGCGAAAATTAAAGCGGGGCGGATGAAGACCTATTCATGGGAGGAAGCGAGGGCACGTCTTGGCCTGGAGGATTGAGCTCTCAAACAACGCGGAAGCCACACTCAGCAAAATGGACAGGACAACGCGACTGAGGATTGATAAATTCTTTAAACGCCTTGTTGAACGTCCTCATCCCCGTTCGACGGGCAAAGCCCTGGCTGGCCCGCTGGGCGTTTACTGAAGCTGCAGGCTGGGCGACTACCGTGCGCTCCGCGATATTCACGATGACGTGCTGGTCGTTGAGGTCGTCAGGACCGGGCACAGGCGTGAAGTTCACCGGATCGTGTAAATGCTGTTGCATGGGAGGAAGGATTTATGACAGAACTTGAGCTGAAATACGGCTGCAATCCCAATCAGAAACCCGCGCGCATCTTCGCCGCGGAGGGCGTGAACGGCGGCAGGCTGCCCCTGGAGGTGCTGAACGGCCGGCCTGGGTACATCAACTTTCTGGACGCGCTGAACAGCTGGCAGCTCGTTCGCGAGCTTCAAAGGACATTGGGTTTGCCGGCGGCGGCGTCCTTCAAGCACGTCAGCCCGGCGGGGGCGGCGGTGGGCCTGCCGCTGAACGAGTCGGAGCGGCGGATGTTCTTCGTGGAGCTGCCGTTGGACGAGGTGAACGCCTCCCCCCTGGCCTGCGCCTACGCGCGCGCTCGCGGGACGGACCGGATGTCGTCCTTTGGGGACTGGATCGCTCTGAGCGCCCCCTGTGACGAGACGACGGCGGCCCTCATCCGGCACGAGGTCTCGGACGGGGTCATCGCGCCGGGGTACTCGAACGCGGCCCTGGCCCTCCTGAAGGAGAAGCGCAAGGGCGGCTACGCCATCGTAAAGATCGACCCGGACTATGAGCCCCCGGCGGTCGAGCGGCGGGACGTGTTCGGCGTGACATTCGAGCAGGGCCGCAACGCCGCGCCCGTCATTGATCCCGCGCTCTTCGACGCGCCCGTGACGAGGACGAGGGACATTCCGGAGGCCGCGCGGCGGGACCTGACCCTGGCGCTCATCACTCTGAAGTACACGCAGTCCAACTCCGTGTGCTACGCGCGGGGAGGCCAGACCCTCGGCGTCGGCGCGGGGCAGCAGTCGCGCCTGCACTGCACCCGCCTGGCGGGAGACAAGACGGACCTGCGGCTCCTCCGGGAAAACCCCAGGGTTTTGAACTTGCCGTTCCGCGAGGGCCTGGGCCGCCCGGAGCGGGATAACGCCATCGACGTCTACCTCTCGGCCACGCCGGAGGGCATTCTGGGCGTGGACGTGTGGCAGGAGTACTTCACCTACAGGCCGGAGCCGCTGTCTCCGCAGGAGCGCCGGATGTGGCTGGACGGCGCCAGCGGCGTCTCGCTGGGGAGCGACGCGTTCTTCCCGTTCCCGGACAATATCGAACGGGCCTGGCGCAGCGGCGTGATCTTCATCGCCCAGCCGGGCGGCTCCATCCGTGACGATCTCGTGATCAAGGCCTGTGACAAGTACGGCATCGCGATGGTGATGACCGGCCAGCGGCTGTTCCATCATTGATGGTTATTTTTATGAGTTCAGGTGTTCCAGTATCTTCTTCGCGAGGACGGGGCCGACGCCCGGAGCCGAGGCCAGCTCCTCCGGGGAGAGAGCCGCGATGCGCTGCGTGGAACCGAAGCGCACCAAGAGCTGCGCGGCCCGCGCCCGCCCGATGCCGGGGATGTCCTCCAGGCTGGAATGTCTCATCCGCGCGTTGCGCGTGCGGCGATGGGTCGTGATGGCATAACGGTGGACCTCATCTCGCAGGCGCTGGAGCATCTGAAGCGCCGGGTCGCTGCGCTCCAGGCGGATGGGGGCGTTGGGCCTGCCCGGAAGGAAGATCAGCTCTTCGCGCTCCGCCAGGGCGATAAGCGGCAGGTCCAGCTTCAGCTCCGCCAGGGCCTTGAGCGCGAACTCAAGCTGGACGGGACCGCCATCAATAAGAGTGAGCTGGGGCATGGGCTCCGAGTGGTCCAGCACGCGGCGGTAACGCCGGAACACCGTCTCCTGAATGGAGGCGAAGTCATCGATTTCCCCTTCCTCCAGGCCTCGTATCTTGAACCGGCGGTAGAGCGACGGACTGGGCCGTCCCTGCTCGAAGACGACACAGCAGCCGTAGGTCTCGTGCCCGGACATGTGCGAGATGTCGAAGGCGTCCATGCGCCACGGTAGGGTCTTGAGCCCCAGGAGCTTCTGGATCTGGTTGAGCACCTGCCACGTCTCGTTGTCCAGATCCTCCTGAAGAGCAGAGGAGACGCGCTGGCGCGACAGGCGCCAGATGGCGCGGATGGTGTCGCGGCAGAGGGCCGCTGTCTCAAAGTCCAAGCGCTTGGCCGCGGCGTCCATGCGCTTGCGAAGCCGTTCCACCAGCTCGGCAGATTTCCCCTCCAGCAGCAGGATGATGTCCCCCACCCGCTCCCGGTACTCCGCCTGGGTGCAGAGCCCCGCACAGGCCCCCATCGAGTGTCCCAGATTGTACTCAATGCAGGGCCGCCTGGCGGGGTCGGGGCGCAGCTCCGACCGGCAGACGCGCAGCGGGAAGTACCGCTCCGCGAGGCGGAGCAGCATGCGGAGGTTGCCCGCGCTGACGAAGGGCCCCAGGTAGACGGCGCCGTCATCCTGTCTACGGCGCGTGATCTCCAGCCGGGGGAAGTCCTCGTTCGTCACGCGGATGTAGGGGTAGCGGTCGTTCATCTTGAGGTCAACGTTGAAGAAGGGCGAATAGCGCCGGATGAGCTTGGCCTCGACGATCAGGGCCTCCGCCTCCGTCTCCGTGCGGATGGTGGAGATGTCCTCCACCAGGGAGACCAGCTTGCGCAGGCGCGGCGAGGCAAAGCGCGAGTGGCGGAAGTAGGACGACACGCGGCGCTTGAGCTTGATAGCCTTGCCCACATAGATGACCGTGCCCCCGGCGTCCCTCATGATGTAAACGCCGGGGCGTTCGGGGAGGTTTTTCAGGATGGCCGCGATATGAGGCTTGACCTCGACCTCAGCCTGTGCGTTATGCCCCCGGATGCGTGATACGTTGCTGCCCACCTTGCTTCCTCCCTTATAAAACATTTGACGCGGGAAGGGCCCCCACGACCCCTGAAATTCAGCTTGAAGATAAAACATTTAATCGCTCACGCCGACGGGCAGGACGCGCCAGCGCCAACGGCGGCGCATGAAGATGTCTGTTTGCCGCTGGCCGCGCGCCTGATTTAACGCGGGGCGGCCGGGCCGGACGTCCATGCCGCACGCAGGAGGATATTTCAGAATGAACCCCTCCTTCTGCCCGCATTTGTATTATACCCAGGGGGTATAGCCTTTGCACCTTCGGGAGGTGTGCGACCATGGACGCTGCGTTTGCCGAGACCCTGCGCCGTCTGCGCCCAGAAAAAGGCCTCTCCCAGCAGATGGCGGAGAAGTTGTTTGTGAACCGCTCCAGCGTGGCCAACTGGGAGAACGGCAGGTGTCTCCCGGCTGGCAAGCGTCTTTGGTGTTGATGCTTCCGTCCTGACCAGCGCCGCGGAGGCGAAAACACCCCGCCCAACGTCATCATTGTGGATAACGAGAAGGTCATCCTCGCCGGGGCGATGCCCACGCTGGCCGAGGCCATGCCCGGGGCGTTAATCACGGGCTTCTCCAAGGTGTCGGAGGCGATCAGCTTCGCGAGGAGCAACCAGATTTCCATCGCCTTCCTGGACATTGAACTGGGCAGGCAGAGCGGGATTGACCTCTGTAAGGCTTTGGTTGACATCCATCCGCTCACCAACGTCATCTATCACCAGTTACCCGAATTACTCCCTCAAAGCCTGGGAGACCCCTGCCAGCAGTTTTCTTGTCAAACCGCTGAGGCTGGAGGACATCCGGGAAGGGCAGCCGGCTGAGATTAGAGAACATGAGGACAAAACTGTACGGCACCTGTAAACACCCCCACAGAAAATGAGCGGCACGGGCAGGAATGGGCAACGGCAAAAAACGCCGGGGGCGCACAAGCCTCCGGCGTTTTGAATTCTTACGATGCCATTATGGCCCTTTCACTTCATGCTTTCTCCATGCTCAAGGCGCGGTCGAAGAGCGCCTGGACCTCCTCCGAGGGGGCCGGCGAGCTCAGTGAGGCGATCACCGCCGCCAGAAGCCCCGCCACGAACCCGGGGATGATCTCATACACGCCCGTGTGGGCCATGCAGGTAAGCCAGAAGATGTCCACCACCGCGCCCACCACGATGCCGGTGATTGCCCCGGTGAAGGTGAAGCGCCGCCAGTAGAGGCTCAGGAGCAAAGCCGGGCCGAAGGCCGCGCCAAAGACACCCCAGGCGTTGGAGACCAGGGCCATAATGGAGCCGGCTTTGGGATGAGAGGCCAGCAGGACGGCGGCGGCGGAGATGGCCAGAACCACCAGGCGCCCCGCCCACAGCATCTCGCGGTTGGTCACGTTGTCCCTGCGAATGACGGGCCGGTAAACGTCACTGGCAAAGGCGGAGGCTGCGGCCAAAAGTTGGCTGTCGGCCGTGCTCATGGAGGCAGCCAGAACCGCGGAGAGCAGTACTCCGGAGATCACCGCCGGGAACAGGCGGCGGGACATCACGATAAAGATGAGGGAGTTCTGTTCGATGGACTCATCCAGCCCGATGAACACTCGGCCGATAATACCCACAAGGGCGGCAAAGACGAGGATCAGGAAGGTCCAGGAGATGCCGATCTTCGCCGATTTCCTAAGCTCTTTCTGCGATTTTATGGACATAAACCGAATGATGATATGCGGCATCCCAAAGTAGCCCAGTCCCCAGCCGAACCCGGAGAGGATGTCCTGCCAGCTGGAAAAGGCGTT
>JAFUYV010000150.1 GCA_017476945.1 Fretibacterium sp. | reverse complement strand
CCATCAAGCTGACCGTCATTAACTCCGGCACGCGCTTGGACGTGTTCCTGTCCTGCGCGCTGGGGGTGACGCGCTCCTTTGCCCAGCGGCTTATCAGGGAGGGGCGCGTGAGCGGCGTTGGGAAACTCAAGCCCTCCGCCCGCGTCCAGGAGGGGGAGGCGTGCACCGTTGCGCTGCCGGAGCCGGAGGGCATGGAGATTGAGCCGGAGCCTGTGGATTTCGGCGTAGTCCACGAGGACGAGGACTTAATCGTCGTCAACAAGCCCGCCGGGCTCGTCGTCCACCCCGCCCCCGGCCATTGGCGCGGCACGCTGGTCCACGGCCTGCTGTGGCGCTACCCTGACATGAAGCAGCTCCGCAACCACCTGCGCCCCGGCATCGTACACCGGCTGGACGCGACAACCTCCGGCCTCATGGTCGTGGCCCGCCGTCAGTCGGTGATGGAGGCGCTTCAGCGGATGTTTCAAGAGCGTCAAGTGACGAAACAATATCTCGCCCTTATTCATGGGACACCCGCAAGCGGCGGGACGCCGGAGCCTTCGGCCGCGCGGCGTGGGCGGTTAAACCCAGCCACGTCGCGCGAGCTGTTAAATTTTGAGGGCACGCTTTCCGGCCCCATCGCCCGCGACCCGGACAACCCTCTCCGCATGGCCGTCATTGACGGTGGCCGTCCGGCCCTCACCGGTTACCGCGTGCTGTGGAACAGGAGGGGGCTGTCGCTTGTCGTCTGCTCGCTCTTCACGGGGCGCACGCACCAAATCCGTGTTCACATGGCGGCGCTGGGGCATCCGCTGGTGGGGGACACGCTCTACGGCGCCCCGAAGGACGGCGGGGGGGTGGGGGCTCCCTTGAACGGGCGCGTTTTTCTGCACTCATGGAAGCTGGCCTTTGACCACCCCGTCACAGGCGTGGCTCTGTCCTTCCGCCTCCCCCTGCCGGAGGAGCTGAGGGAATATCTGCGGAAAACCCTTTAAGGGCTTACTCGCCTGGCTGGCGGCGCTGGGCCTTGCGGCGCTCCAGCTCGTCCAGGATGGCCTTGCGCAGACGCACGGACTGCGGCGTCACCTCCACCAGCTCGTCCGTCTCGATCCATTCCATGGCCTTCTCCAGCGGCATCCGGCGCGGAACGTCCAGCTTCGTGGTCAGCTCCTTCGTGGCGGAACGGTGGTTGGTCTGCTGTTTCTTCTTCGTGGGATTGCAGGGAATATCGCCCGGACGGCTGCTCTCACCCACGATCATTCCGTTGTAAACGGGGTCCAGCGGCGAGATGAAGAGTACGCCGCGGCTCTGGAGGTTCTCAAGCTGGTAGGCCGTGGCCTCCCCCGTGTCCAGGCTCACCAGCGAGCCCCGGTTCCGTGTGACGAGTTCTCCGGCCCAGGGCGCGTAACCGCTGAAGCAGCTCGACATAATGCCCAAGCCCCGCGTGTCCGTCAGGAACTCACCGCGGTAGCCGATAAGACCGCGGGTGGGGATTTCAATCTCAATGCGCAGCAGGCCCCGGTCCTGGTTGGCGACGTTTTTCACCTTGCCCTTGCGCCTCGACATCTTCTCAAAGACGATGCCCTGATACTCCTCCGGTACGTCGATGGTCACGAGCTCGTAGGGCTCCATCTTCACGCCGTCACGCGTCTCCGTGATGACCTCCGGCTTGGAGACGCAGAACTCCATTCCCTCGCGCCGCATCTCTTCAATGAGGATGCCAAGCTGAAGCTCCCCGCGGCCGGAGACCTTCACCCCGTCGGGGCGGCCAAGGTCCTCCATGCGGAGGGAGACGTTGACGTGCATCTCGCGCTGGAGGCGAGCCTTGAGTTGCCGCAGCGTCACGGCCTGTCCCTCGCGGCCCGCGAAAGGCCCGGAGTTCACCAGGAAGAACATCGAGACCGTGGGCTCCTCAATAGCCAGGGGCTTCAGGGGATGCTCCGCCGCCGCCTCGGCCGCGAAGGTGTCGCCGATGTCGATCTCCGTCGGGCCTGTCAGCCACACGATGTCGCCCGCGCTGACCTCGTCCACCTCGACGCGCTCCAGCCCCCGCGTCACCCAGAGCTGAGCCACCCGCGCGTTCTCCGTACCTGTGATCTGCCAGCTTGCGCCCGGATGGGTATCGTCGCCGGAGTGGTCCGTGGAATTCCATTTTGTGGAGACGCGCACGAAGGGCTCGCCCTTGCGGATGTGACCCTGTAGGATTTTTCCGCAGCCGATGCGCCCCACGTACTCATTCCACGCTAGGGTGCTGACCTGCATCAGGAAGGGCTTATTCGGGTCCACGTCCGGCGCGGGGACGTAGTCGATGATGGCCTGGAACAGGTCGTCCATGTTGTCCCTGCGCGGGTCGCTCAAATCCTTCACGGCCCAGCCGTTCAGCCCGGAGCCGTAGAGCACCGGGAAGTCCGCCTGCTCATCCGTCGCGCCCAGCTCAAAGAAGAGGTCAAAGGTCTGGTTCAGCGCGTTTGCCGGGTCGGCCCCGTCACGATCTACCTTGTTGATGAACACCAGTGGCTTCATGCCAATGGAAAGCGCGTGCTGGAGCACATAGCGCGTCTGGGGCATGGGGCCCTCATTGGCATCGACGATGAGGATGACGGAGTCCACCGTGGAGAGGATGCGCTCCACCTCGCCGGAGAAGTCCGCGTGCCCCGGCGTGTCGATGATGTTGATGAGGTAGCCTTTCCACTCGACGGTGCAGGGTTTTGAGCGGATGGTGATGCCCCGCTCGCGTTCCAGCGCGCCGGAGTCCATCACGCGCTCGGCCACCTGGGTGTGGTCGCTGAAGGTCTGGGCCGCGCGAAAGATGGAGTCGATGAGCGTGGTCTTGCCGTGGTCAATGTGGGCTACGATTGCGAGATTTCTGATTTTTTCTGCCTGCATAACTTCTCTTCCCTTAAACAAAAATGAAAACGAAAAGCATTTTACCGCAAAGCGGCCGCTCGCGCCATAATGCTTGGGCATATTTTTATTTGGCTCAGGGGGAGCTCTCACTGCCCCCTGCTTAGTAGGAGGTTTGTGTTTTGACGGGAATGTTGACGGAAATCACGGCCTGGCTGGTCAACACGGTCGGCCGGATGGGCTACACGGGGATCACGGCGCTGATGTTTCTGGAGTCGTCGTTCTTTCCCTTCCCCAGCGAGGTGGTGATGCCCCCGGCGGGCTATCTGGCCTGGAAGGGCGAGATGTCGCTGTGGGCCGTGCTGGCGGCGGGCATCGCGGGCAGCGTGCTGGGCGCGATGTTCAACTATTGGGTGGCGGTGAAGCTGGGCCGTCCGCTCCTTCTGAAATATGGCAAATACTTCTTCATCTCCGAGGAGTCCGTGGCCAGGGCGGACGCCTTCTTCCTGAGGCATGGGCACGTCAGCACGCTTGTGGGGCGTCTGCTGCCCGTCATCCGGCAGTACATCTCCTTGCCCGCGGGCATCGCGCGGATGCCGCTGGGCACCTTCACGGCCTTCACCGCCCTGGGGGCCGGCGCCTGGGTGACGGTCCTCACCTTCCTCGGCTACCTGCTGGGGGAACATCAGGAGTTCCTGACGCGCTACCTGCACATCATCACGCTGGGCTGCGTCGGGGCGGCGGCCCTCATCGCCGGGGGCTACATTCTGTGGCTGCGTCGGCGGGGTGGACATTAAATGAAAATGGGAAAGGCCCGGGTGTCTCGCTTCCGCCTGGCGTCTTTGCCGGTCAGCTACTTCTTCTTCGACTTCTTGATAAGGCTGTCCAGCGCCTTGAGAAGGGGCTGAATGCGCTTGTCGGCCGCGGGGATGTTCAGCGCGTCTTTGGCGCTGACCTTCTTCTTCCAATACTCCTCGTTGCGCTTGACGCTGACGCTGATGACCGAACCGTCCAGGGAGACGCCCGCGAAGAGCCCCCGGGACATGGAATAACTGTAGATGGACGCCTTTGCCTGGGCGTCCGTCGCGGCCTCCGCGCTCCGGCCCAGAGGCCCCGCGGCCACGGTGAACTCCCCGCCCAGCTTGGTCTTGCTGCTCAGGAACGCCTTGACGCCCTTCTGGTTGATGACCGCCATCAGCAGCGATATCTCCGTCGCGCCGATCTGGAGACCGAAGGAGCCGCCGCCGAGGTTGTAGAAGCTGGGACCGTACCACTTGCCGTCCTGGCGACGGAGGAGCAGCCCCTCGCCGTACTCGCCGCCCACCAGGAACCCTGCTTTGAACATCGAGGGCACGATGGCTACGGCGTAAGCGCCCCTCAGCGTGTCCGCCATCCCGTCCGCGTCCTTCTGGGCACTGGCCTTCTCCACGACGGAAATGGCGCCCGAGATGATGGTCTGGGCCGAGGTGACGGCGGACGCCCCTCCCGGCGTGAGAAGGGGCAGAACCACGGCCAGCAGCCCGCACAATATCCTGCGCATATTCATGCCGTATCTTCCTCCTCTTTTTAATAACAATTTGCCCCTCAGTCCCATTTGCTGTACTTATACAGCAGGTGGATGGGCCTGTTTTTGGGTGTGGCGTCAAGGCGTTTCGTCGCCTCGGGGTTGTAGGTCAGGGTGATGGTGGTGTAGCGGTCCGGGGTCCAGATGTTCCGCATCATGATACGCCCCGACGCCCACGTGTTGGGGACCGCCGTCTCGTGCCCGCTGCCGAACTGCTGGTTGTACCCTCGCATTAGGAGCTCGTAAAGGGCCTTGTCCTTCTTCGCGTTCCCAGAGCTTTGAAGGGACACGGACTTGGACTTCAGGCCCTTCTTCTTGTGAAAGCTGAAGTTGAAGACGGCGGGGTAGCCCTCGAAGTATCCCGCCATCGACAGGGTCACCTCGCGTGGCGTCACGACCTTTGCCCCGCTGCGCTCCATGCGGAGCTGCGTCCGCTTGAACGTATGCCCAAAGGGCAGGGACATAAAGGCGTCCGCGCTGTTCGAGAGGGCCAGGACAGGGCTGCACAGCACGAACAGCAGGACGAAGGCGAAGGCCAGGGCCCGGCAGTGCGTTTGCCTTTTCATGTTCCCCTCCTCAGTTGTTCCTCTGATTGAGTTCCCAGACCAGATAGCTGGCGGCGGAGGCCTCGTGTCCGCTGCCCTGGGTGAAGACCGCGCGGTATCTTTTCGTTGCCCGGCGTTTAATCTTCTCCGGCAGCAGCTCTGCCCTCGCCACAGGCCGGTTGTGACGGTCCAGGAAGAGCATGGAGCCGCCGAAGACCACGTTCTGCGCTGTCCGGTTGGTGATGCTGACGAACAGGTGGCCGAAGTGGTACGTTACATCGTGGAAGGAGAGCCCCGACCGCCCTGGGACGGCCCCGTCGCGGATCATGGCCCCCGCGGCCCCGGCCCACGCCAGCACCAGCGCCAACGCCAAGGACAGGCCCCTTCTTTTGAAGAAAGACATCAAGATACCTCCTTGTTCTTGCCCTCACAGGGAGCTTCGCCCTGTTCTGGGACAAGCCGCTGCCCGAACACCGCGAGCCACACACACTGGGGCTCCGCCGACGTGCGGATGACACGGTGGCGCTCGTGCGCCGGGATGAGAACCCAATCCCCTGCTGAAAGCTCAACGCGATCTCTCCCCTCGAACTCCAGCTCCGCGGAGCCCTGGAGCACGGCCACCCACTCCCACTCGTCCTGATCGTACCAGAAGCCCTCAGAGGAGGCGTGCCCCTCAGACACGATGCGCTCGACGCGCGTCCCTCCTCCCGATGCCAGGATGCTCACGAACTCATCCTTCCGCCTGTCGCCTTCGCCAAAGGCGATGGACGAAAAAAGCTCTCCTCTTTGAAACGTCATGGCACCCATTTCCATTCGCTGATATCCCCGCCCTGCATCCGGGTTTGCCGCTGGGAGCCGGTTTGCTGCGACGGCCCCTCATCCTCTGCACGATCTCCGCATAATCTATTCTACACGATTTTACATTGACAGGATGTATAATACGGCAAGAATATATTGAAAATGTGAAGGGATATTTGAAGGGGACATTGTGGGGGATGGGTGGCTTATGGCTGTTATGATTATCAAGATGTCAGCGGTTACCGCGCTTTATGTGCTGCTGACACTGTATCTCTGGAAGCGGATGGGAGGCCGCGAACTCTCGCTGAGCCAGAAGGTTGCCGTTGGGGTGGTCTATGGGCTGTGTTCGGTGCTGTCCACCCACTTCGGGGTGGATTACGTTCACATGATGCTGAACGTGCGCGACATGGGCCCCCTGGCGGCTGGTCTCTTCTTTGACCCTTTCGCCGGGATCCTCGCCGGCCTGATCGGCGGCATTGAGCGCTACATTGCCGGAACCTATTGGGGCGTTGGCTCCTATACGAGGATCGCGTGCAGCGTCTCCACCTGTCTCGCGGGCTTCCTGGCCGCGTTTTTGGCCATCACGATCTTTGAACGGAAAAAGCCCTCCACGACCTATGCCTTCTTCATGGGTGCGGTGATGGAAGTTTTTCATATGTACGTCGTGCTCATCACCCATCGGAACGATATGAACATGGCCTTTTTTGTGGTCTATACCTGTTCCGGCCCGATGATCGTGTTCACCGGCATTGGCCTGGCGGCCTCCTCCGTCATGATTAAACTCTGCGCGGGGGAATGGAAAAATCCCTTCAAAAGGGTGAAAGACGACGAGGTCCATGTCCTGGAGAGGTTTCAATTTTGGCTATTCATCGTTACACTGACGAGCTTGATGATCAACTTCACGTTTTCCTTTGCGATGCAGACCCAGATTGCTGAACAGGACGCCCGCAACACCCTGGAGAACGCCTCCAAGAACATCCGAAGGGCCTACAACAGCATCTACTACGCTCAGGGAGAGTTCAAAGCCCTGGCAAAGATCGGCGTTATTTCAAGGGGGACCCACTCAGTTGCGCAGACGTCCTTGAATAACGCGCTGTCCTCTTTTAGTGTGGGCAGCGAGGGGGCCTTCGACCTGTTCGACAGCTCCGGGTTCGTCGTGGCGGGAAAACACCGGGGCACAACGCTGGCTCAGGAGGACCTGGCCAGCCTGCAGTCCCAGCCGGTTCAGACCTTTTTCAACGCGCGGCTCTTTGGCGAGACATCCCTCTGCCGTCTTGAAAGGCTGGTGGGCAACGTGACCCTGCTGACGCTGTTGCCGGCGTCGGAAATTTACGCCCAGCGTTCCTTGAGAGCCTACGAAAGAACCTTTGAGGACATCCTGCTGTTCACGGTGCTCTATGTGCTGATCGACCTCCTGGTGCAGCGTGTTGTCGTCAACAACCTCTCGCTGATCAACGAGTCGCTGAAACGGATCACCAACGGCAACCTGAACGAGGTGGTCGCTGTGCGCAGTTCCTTCGAGTTCGCTTCCCTGTCCAGCGGGATCAATCAGACCGTTAATTCCCTGAAGGGTTATATCGAGGCGGCTGAGAAGCGCATGGAGCAGGAGCTGGAATTTGCGCGCGCCATTCAGGAGGCCGCTCTGCCGAGGAACTTCACGTTCCCCCGCGGTGACTTTGACCTCTATGCCATGATGGAACCGGCCAAGGAGGTGGGGGGCGATTTTTACGACTTCTTCTTTGTGAACCGGGACACGCT
>JAFUYV010000149.1 GCA_017476945.1 Fretibacterium sp. | reverse complement strand
GGTCATCATCGCGGACAAGGGATACCAGGGCCTCACGAAGCTGTTCCCGAACGGCGAGCTGCCCATAAAGAAGAGCAAGAAACACCCGCTGGATGCCGACGACATCGAACACAACAAGACCGTAGGCGCCGTGAGGATCGTGATCGAGCATGTGAACGGCTGGCTCAAGCGGTTCAAGGCCGTCCATGACCGTTACATGGGTCGGGCAAAGAACTTTTGGAAAGCAATGCTGTTTGTAATAGGGCATTATAACTATGAAACCCGTAATTTTGGCGTTTTTAGGGGTTAGGAAACAACTCTATTAAAGCAATTCCATCAGCTCCTCGCTGGAAAGCGACATCAGAGACTTCTGCTCGCCCGCCAGGATGGCGTCGGCCAGGTCCTTCTTGGCCTTTTGCAGCTCCAGAATCCGCTCCTCGATCGTGTCCTTGACGATGAGCCGGTAGACCGTCACGGTTCTCTCCTGTCCTATCCGGTGCGCGCGGTCGGTCGCCTGGTTCTGCGCCGCCATGTTCCACCACGGGTCGTAGTGGATCGCCATGTCCGCCCCGACGAGGTTCAAGCCCGTCCCGCCCGCCTTGAGCGATATCAGGTACACCGGCGCGTCGCCCGCGTTGAACGCGTGCATGTCCGCTATGCGCCGCTCCTTCGGGGTCGCCCCGGTCAGCTTGAAATACTCGATCCCCTTCGCCTCCAGGTCCGCCTCCAGGAGCTCCAGCATCGACGCGAACTGGGAGAAGACCAGCATCCTGTGCCCTCCCTCGATCGCGTTCTCGATCAGCTCCAGGCAGGCCTCGCGCTTGGCGCTACCGCCGTCGTAGTCCTCGAACAGAAGGGACGGGTCGCAGCATATCTGGCGGATGCGCATCAGCTCGGCCAGTATCTTGATCTTGTCTTTTCCATTTGTGGCGTTGTCTCCCAACAGCCCCTTCATCTTCAAAACCTGCGCGTCGTAGATCTTCCTCTGCCTGTCCTCGAACCGCGCGTAGCGTACCTCATCCAGTTTCGGCGGCAGGTCTTTTAATACATCTTCCTTGCGGCGCCGCAGGATGAACGGCCCGACCATCTGCTTCAGGCGCTCCGTGGCCTTCGCGTCATGCCGCTTCGTGATCGGGATTTCGAACATCTCTGAAAACGTCCGGTAGTCATGCAGGAACCCCGGCATCAGGAAGTCAAAAATGCTCCACATCTCGGCGAGCCGGTTCTCGATCGGCGTGCCCGTAAGCGCCATCCGGCGGTCGGCCCGGATGATTTTCACGGCCTTCGTCATCGCCGCCTTCTGGTTCTTGATGTACTGGGCCTCGTCGATGACCATCAGCGAGAAGGAAGACTCCCTGTAAATGTCTACGTCCTTCCGTAGCAGGTCGTAGCTCGTGATATAGACGTCGGCGGGAGGCTCATCCCCGCCCGGCAGGGATGACAGCAGGTCCTTCCGGGCCCTCGGGCTCCCGGCGACGGGCACGGCGGACAGCTCGGGGGAGAACCGCCTGATCTCCTCCTCCCAGTTGAACACCAGGGACGCGGGGCAGACGATCAGGGCCGACCCGAAGCCGCCCTCTTTTTTCAGCGCCGATATGACGCTGATGGCCTCGAGCGTCTTCCCGAGGCCCATCTCGTCCGCGAGGATCCCGCCGAACCCCGCCGCGGCCACGGTGCGCATCCATTTGTGCCCGTAGACCTGGTAGCCCCGCAGCACGTCCTCCAGGTGCTCCGGCACGTCGTAGTCCGCGTCCCGGACCGTATGGAACCCTTTCACGAGGGAGCGGTAGGCATGGCTCCTGCGCCCGGCTATCTCGTCGTGCTCCTCGAGCAGGCGGTCGAGGTACAGGGCCCTGAACAGCGGCAGCTGCTTCTCGCCCGACAGCAGCGCCTCCGCCGGCAGGCCGACGCCCTCCCCCAGCTCCTCGACCGGCGCGAACGCGTCGTCCCCCGAGAACTGGACGTAGCTGCCGTCCGCCAGCCGGTGGTACCGCTTCCTCCGCTTGTAGCTCCCGTAAATCTCCCTTAACTCCTCCGCGGAGACGTCCTTGGAGAGCACCTGGATGTTGAGCAGGCCGCCGCCCACCCCCGCCGAGACGCTGAGCCTTGGCGCCGGGCGCAGCGCCTTCGCGCCGAACGCCGGCGTCCCAAGCACCTCGCCGAACTTGGACAGGGCGGGCACCGCCCTCGAGAGCACGTCGAAGACGGCGTCGTCCCCGCTGCCGCTGAGCCACGCCCCTCCCTCCGTAAAGGGGAAGTATTCCTCGGCGCGCTTCCTCACCCTGCCTTCCTGGATCTCGTCCCGGTACTCCCCGGAGAGGGCGCCGGACGGCAGGAGCGGGTAGGTTTTTTCGCCGTAGGACACCTCCGCCTCGAGCCTGCAGGCGCCATCACCCGTGACGTCCATGCGGAACAAAAACGCCGCTTCCGGCGGCAGCATCGGCCCGAGCGCCCCCTTTGTCTCGTCCGTGACGTCGATGTAGGGGCTTTCCATCAGCTGCGGCAGCACGCGGTAATAGAACTCAGCCAGGCGGCTTTTGCCGACGGAGAACATGAAGCGGTCCCCGCCCGCCGCTATGGCGGAAAACGGCCTGATGGCCCGGCCCATGGCGTCGGATATCCGCGAGATGGATTCCCCGGTGATCGCGTACGCCGCCGACTGCCCCCTGGCCATCCGCGGAAAATCCCCTTCCACCCTGGCGCCGGCCGTCCTTCCGGAGGAGTCCATGATGCTGGTGACGGTCGCCTTTACCCTGGCGCCGCCCTCCCCTATGAATATCCTCCCCTTCCGCTTCCCCGGCCTGTCCTCGAATTCCACGTCCAGGCCCTCCGCCAGGTCGTAGAACTGGTCCAGGGCCGCCCCCGACAGGTCCTCGGCGTTTTTCACGGAGACCGCCTGCCCGCCCGGGCAGCGCCCGCGCCGCCCGGCATGGGACAGCCTGTCATTGACCCTGTCCGCTTCCGAGATCCGTCCCGAGATGTAGCGGAGCCACCTCCCGCTGGATTCGGCGAAGGTCTCCTTCGAGAAGTCGACGGAGAGGCTTTTCCCTAGGGAGAAGGTGCCCCCCGCCTCGGCCGCCTCCTGGAACTGGCGCAGCCCCTTGAGGATCAGCCCCTTCGCGCCGCCCTTGGCCACCCGGAACGTCAGCTTCAAATCGCTCCCGTCTATAAGGAGCCGAGGCTCCACCCGGACCACCGGGTCTTTTGGGCCGGCCTCCGGTCCCTCTTCCGCCTGTATCGCCTCCCCGTCCAGGTATTTGAACAGGTCGTCCGCCGCCTTGTCCGTGCAGTCCCCCGGGTTGGCGCGCCGCGCGTGCTCCCAGACCTTCGCCGAGAGCGCCAGCTCGTGAGGGCACAGCTCCTTCTCGCTCCCGTAGGCCCCGGCGCCGCGCCAGTAGTTGTGGACGTAGGGCCTGCAGTCGCACGCATGCTCCGCGACATGCGTCCCGTCAAAGGATATGACGGTCCTGGCTGGGTCCGCCTCGTCCTCGTTGACGGACTCCGCGACGAGCACCTGGCGGCCCCGCGCGTCGAACTGGACCTCCGGGTCCTTTGGCAGCGAAAGGGTCCCTTCGTTCAGGATTTCCTGGCCGCGGTTCAGGGCCCAGAGGTTCGTCCTCTCCTTCCGGATCGCGGAGGGGATGTCGAAGTAAGGCGCCTCATCCCCCTCGATTCCCGCGAGAGGCCATTCCGACGCCTCGCGCTTGTCCTTCTCTTCCTCGGCCCGCCGCCTTGCCCGCTCCGCCCTGGTGCGCCGTATCCGCTCCTCCCTGACCCGCTCCTCGTACTCCTCGTCGGTCTCTTCGAACGTCCACGGGCCGCGGGCCCTCTCCCACAGGAGCAGCAGCGCCGCCTCGTGGGAGCAGGTCTTTTTCTTGGCGAAAGTATAGCTAGGCGGGTTCGCCCTGGAGCAGTTGCAGGAAAACCGCTTCTCGTCCCAGTTATCCGCAAAGCGGGCCGGCGCGGACGTGATGCGGGGGTGGAACATGCTGAGCCAGTTGGAGCCGACGCTTGCGCTGGCTTTCTTTTCGCCGAATTCGAAGTCCCTGTACTCCCCCCTGTCGATATAGTTCTGCGCCGTGCCCAGCTGCTTCTGGTCAAACAGGTCGCGCCATTCTTTTTTCTCGATTAAATGTTCTTTATTCTTCACTCGCCTCTCCTTGCCGCGCGGTTGCTTGTTCGATTTCTGTTGCGATGTTTTTTCTTGGATTATTTTACCACGATTATACATTTTTTGCACGCGTGCGAGTCGATTTGAGCAAGCGAAAAGAGGGAGGATCATCCTCCCTCTTGCAATAGTCAAGCGCTTTTCTTCTTTCCCCATTCGTCGTTGAAATTTACGAGGATCACGTCAGGACGCTTCGTCTCGAGTTCGTCTTGTGGCGCCGCACCTTCTTCGGCGGCTTCCTCATGCTTCCCGCGCCGCACGACCTCCAGCGTGAGCGGCCGCTTGAAGAACGGAATCAGGAGCCCGCCGAGCGAGTTGCCCAGTGTGATCACCAGGACGCGCAGTGCCGTGTCCGGCGTCCACGGCTCCGCCACGGAGAAATAGAACATGTCCGCGACGCAGCGCTCGAAGCCGCGCAGGATGAACGCACCGACGCCCATGAACAAGATGACCGGGTTCTTCGTCCTCTTATAGCCGTCCACCGCGACGAACATAAGGAGCCCGCAGAAGACGCCGAGGATGAAAAGACTCAAGAAATCATCCCTGAAATGAGCAACGCTCCCGCGGCAATCGCTAGAATAGCACCAAACACGATGACTATAGCACCAAACACGATTACTATATTTACGAAAATGCTCCTGTGCTGATGCGGTATGCAGCGGTTCGCCTCCCACGTGTGTCCGCAGTTCTGGCAGATGCCCATGGTCAGGATTTCTTCGTCCTTGTCCCAGTGTAACAGCAGCAGGAATACAACGAGTGCAATCCCATAAGTACAAAATGAAAGCAGCGCTATCACCACGCCTGACACGATGTTTTCCAAAAAGTTTGTCATTCTTGCAACCTTTGTTTTTTCCGTGCGGAAGTAGATGTTGTTCGACCCGCACACGCCGCACGCCGTCGGCTTCCGGTGCCGTTCACCCCCCCACTCAAGATTTCAGTTTCTTCCCTTTTGCTGGACAGAGAATTCATAAACGCCCTCCCTTTGTGTTTTTCCTGCCTCTGGCCGCATAGGACTCCGTCTCCTTTGTCGGCCGTGCCGTTTTAAATGCCTGCCGCCGGGCGTTTCCTGTGCCTCCACGCGGAAACCAGCGTGACTGCGATATGTATAAGCGGATACCCGAATCCCGTAGTGAAGCTCTCCTAGCGTTTCCTAACGGAATCACAAGGAGCCTCGTCCCCTCGTTGTCGCCAACGAGAGCGTCTGCCAAGGGCAGACGGCACGTCCTATTCACCGCGGGACATGTTGGGGCTGCGTGGTGTACCCGTCTTAACTGTTTCCGCATACTCGCCGCCGATGCAAGCCTTTGGGCGGGCAGCGGCGGCTTTCTTCTTGGCGAATTCGGCGGGCCTGGCCCCGCGCCCTTGTTCCCGCCCGGACGCATTCCGCCGGAGCCGGCGGTGTCATCCTATGGATCTTCCGCAAGCGTCCTTTTGCGTCCGGGCAGGGGCGAAAGCCGATGCTTTTTACCGCTCTTTCAACTGGTGCGATTTCGACAGCTTCTTCAAGTCCTTGATGCGAAAATCCTTGCAATTGCGCCGCCTCGGATGGCTGCCCGCCGATTAATCGTTTTCCTTCATCACCCACGCGAAATCTTCCTTCTCAATCCCGGGCGACATGTCTACTAGCCAGTATTTCCCCAGCTCAGGATAGGCGACGCAGAAGTAGCTCCCGTCCCGCGAGTCCGCGGTGAAGTACTTGTTCCCGTTCGCGTCCCTCCCCTCGTGCTTCTTGGAAAGGATCGCCTCGTACCCTTCCTCATCGTCGCGCCTTGAGTGCGCCCCGATCCCCACGGACTTCTGCGGGTCGTTCCTGTCCACTAGCAGGGAGAACGAGCCCCCGTCCTTCCCCTCCGTGGCCTCCATGTCAAGCGATCCGGTGTAAGTGAACTCGACTCTTCCCTTCTCCGGCTGCGCCGACAGGTCCACCATAACCCCGTCCTTGACCCTCTCGCCTACTATCTCCGCGCTCCCCACGGAGCTGCCTTTTTCCCCTGCCTTTTCGCCGCCGTTGGCTTCCGCGGCTTTGCCTTGGCTGCCGCCGCTGGATTCGGACGCAGCGTTCGCTCTGTCATCTGCCGGCCCCGCTTTGTCTTCGGAGGCGCCGCCCATAGAGCTTTGTTCAGGCTGGCCGCCGTCTTGGGAATGGCTTTCAGCCTCCCCTTCGCCGTTTTCCCCTCCATCTTCGGCCACGCTGCCCGTTGTATCCTGTTCATCCGCATCAGATTCCGCGCCTTCTGCGTCCCGCTCTGTTGAATCATCCCCGGATGCTTTTGATGATACATTGGAAGAGGCTTTGGATGCTTTGGAATCTTTAGGCGATGACTTGGCGGGTTCTATGGGCGCGGATCCGCTGGAG
>JAFUYV010000148.1 GCA_017476945.1 Fretibacterium sp. | reverse complement strand
GTTTGAGGACACCGCGTCGTACCACACGCTGCACCGGATACTGAACGTGGAGGACGGTTCCTGGCGGATGCGGGGGATGGAGTTTCACTTCATCGAGGCGCCGAAGCTGAGGGAGCGGAGCGGGCGTCCCGCGACGGGGCTTGAGCGGTTGTTATACTACCTTGGGAACATGGGAGGCGCGAAGGAGATGGCGGCGTTGGAGGCGGCCGACGAGCGAGTGGCGGAGACGCGGCGGCGTAAATCCCATGGCTTTTCGCGACAAGATAGAATAGAGATAGAAGAGACGACAGCGAAGCGCGGCCTTGTGGCCGCGCTTCTTTGCGTGCTCCTCTATGCGTGGTTGACCCCGCCCGCCTGTTCAGGAAAGGACAGGGTGCGCTATAATAAAAGCTGTTTTAATAAACTTTTGCTGGGAGGGAGCCGCGTGGAGTACCGCGATGCCGGCAGGATCGCAGGCATTATTGAGGAATGGCTGAGGGCCGAGGCTGGAAAGGCCGGGGCCAGGGGCGTTACGGTTGGCCTGTCGGGCGGCATCGACTCCGCGGTTGTGGCCGCGCTGGGGCGGCGCGCCTTTGGGCGGGATATGCTGGCCGTCATCATGCCCTGCCACAGCGCCCCCATCGACGGAGAGGACGCGCTTCTGGCGGCGCAGGCGCTGGACATCCCCTTTAAGACGGTGGAGCTCACGGCGGCCTTCGACATCCTGTCCGGCGAGATGGAAAAGGCGGGCGTCTCCGTCTCGCGCATGGCGGGGGCGAATCTCAAGGCCCGGCTCCGCATGGCGACGCTCTACGCCGTGGCCCAGACGGAGGGCTTTTTAGTCTGTGGGACGAGCAACCGCTCGGAGTACGAGACGGGGTACTTCACGAAGTACGGCGACTCAGCGTCGGACCTGTGGCCGCTGGCGGACCTGTTCAAGACGGAGGTCCGGGCCGTGGCGAAGGTCCTGGACGTGCCGGAGCGCATCATCGCGAAGGCCCCCACGGCGGGACTGTGGGCAGGTCAGACGGACGAGGGCGAGATGGGGTTCTCCTACGATGAATTGGACCGTTACCTGCTGACGGGCGAGGCGGAGCCCGCGGTCCGGGACCGCATCGAGGCCCTTCGCCGTAAAAGCGAACACAAACGCCGGCCTGTGCCGGTGTGCCGGATCCCAATGGAGGTGTGAAACGCTGCCTCAGATACTGCCGGAGATGGGGCGGCGGATGGAGAACTTCATTGACTGTTTGACGGAGCTTTCCAGTCCCCGCTCCAGAGAAAGCGTTGACCGGGCCTTGTGCCGGGAGGCGGCGTTATCGTGTTGGAGCTTACCGAAGGGTGTGTTCCAGCTATGATGATGTTCTTGTGATAGAGGTTTGAGGATCGAACGTCGAAGCAAAGTTTACCGAAGAGTAAACGGTAAAAGTATCAATTTCTTTGAGGTGATTTATTTTGTCAGGACATTCCAAATGGGCGAACATCAAACACCGTAAGGCGGCGCAGGATGCCAAGAGGGGCAACCTCTTCCAGAAGCTGGTCCGCGCCATCATCATCGCGGCCAAGGAGGGCGGCGGCGACCCGGCGATGAACATGCGGCTCAAGACCGCCATCGAGCGTGCCAAGGCCGTCAGCGTCCCCATGGATAACATCACCCGCGCCATCAAGCGCGGCACGGGCGAGCTGGGCGACGTGAGCTACGATGAGCTGACCTATGAGGTCCGGGGACCTGCCGGTGTGGCCGTGCTGGTGGACGTCATGACGGACAACCGCAACCGCACAACGCCGGAGATTCGGGCCCTGCTGACCCGCAACGGGGGCCAGATGGGCGAGGGCGGCAGCGTTGCCTGGATGTTCGACCGCCGCGGTGTCATCGAGGTGAAGGGCGAGGGCCTGGACGAGGACGCGCTGATGTCCTGCGGGCTCGACGCGGGGATGTCGGACATGGAGCCCTCCGACGGCGGCTTCACGCTCTACTGCGAGCCGGGGGACCTGGACGGGCTTCAGAAGGCGCTTGAGGCGGCCAAGTACGTCGTGGAGAGCGCGGAAGTCTCACAGATCGCCAAGACGCCGGTCACGGTGGGGGACGTGGAGGCGGCCCGCAAGGTCATGCGCCTCATCGACGCGCTGGAGGAACACGACGACGTCCAGAACGTCTACTCGAACTTCGACATTCCGGACGAGGTCGCGTCGCAGCTTGACGCGGAGTGATGGGGGAGGGCGGCCGGCGTATCTGCCTTGGCGTTGATCCGGGGCTGGCCCGCGTGGGCTATGGCGTCGTGGCTCAGGCGGGTTCGCGCCTTTGTGCCCTGCGTTATGGCTGCATTGAGACGAGCTCCAGGCTGCCCTTCACGCAGAGGCTCCTTCAGATTTATGAGGAGCTGGAGGAACAGATCGAGACCGCCGGGGAGACGCCGGAGTTCATGTCTGTTGAGCGCCTGTTCTTTGGGCACAACACCACGACGGCGGAGTTCGTCTGGCAGGCGCGGGGGATCGTGATGCTCCTGGCGGCGCAGCATGGCCTCCCCGTCATCGAGCCGAAGCCCAACCAGATCAAGCTGGCCCTCTGCGGCACGGGAGGGGCGGACAAGACCCAGGTGCAGCGGATGGTGCAAAGGTTTTTGGACCTTGACTCCGTCCCTCAGCCGGATGACACGGCCGACGCGCTGGCCGCCGCCGTCACGGGCTTGTCCTTCTATTCTGCCTCCGTAAGGGCGGGGGGCGTCGGGGTGGCCCCGTGATCCGTTCCTTGAACGGGGAGGTCCTGAGCGTGGGGAGCGGCGCGGCGGGCTCCCCGGCGAACACATCGGTCCTGCTGGACGTGAATGGCCTGGGGTTCGACGTGCTGTGCTCGCGGGCCGCGGCGGGGTTGTGCCGCGTGGGGGAGACCGTTCGATTGACGGTCTATCTTCAGATATCGGAGGCAGGCGTGGCGCTCTACGGCTTTGCCTCGGAGCGGGAGCGCGAGCTCTTCCTCAAGGTCACGGCGATCAAGGGGGTCGGTGGCCGGACGGGCATGGCCATCCTCTCCACGCTCTCCGTGGACGAGGTGCTGCGGGCCGTGTCCCTCGCGGACGCGGCGGCCTTCACCCGCGTGCCGGGGATCGGCAAGAAGACGGCGGAGCGGCTGTGCTTTGAGCTGCGGAACCTCCTGCCGGAGGGGCTGGCGGACTCCGTCCCCGCGGCGGGACAGGCGGCGCTCTCCTCAAAGGCCGCGGACACGGTGGCGGAGGCGTTGCTGTCCCTGGGGTTCCCGCAGGCGGACGTGAGCTCCGTCCTTGCCCTTCTGCGCGCGGCACAGGGCGAGGACTTCGACCGCATGGACGAGGAAAAACTCCTGAAACTCGCACTGAGGGAGCTCCACTCAGCCTCGCGGCGTGAACGGGCCGATAGGGGAGGGCGTTAGCGGATGTTGGACGAAAACGGGATGATGGAGGGCGCTCCAGCAGGGGGCGCCCCAATGGAGGAGGCCCCACGGATATTCGCCGCGCCCCGCTCGCCGGAGGATATGACCGTCCGGCCCCGTTCCCTCTCGGAGTTCATCGGGCAGGAGCGGGTGCGGGAGAAGCTGCGCATTTACATCGACGCCGCGAGGGGGCGGGGCGAGCCGCTGGATCATATTCTTTTCTACGGGCCTCCCGGACTGGGCAAGACGACGCTGGCGGGGATTATCGCCCAGGAGATGGGGGGGCAGCTCCGCACGACCACCGGCCCGGCCCTGGAGCGCGCGGGCGACCTGGCGGCCATCGTCTCAAACGTCGAGCGGAACGACGTCCTCTTTATTGACGAAATCCATCGGATGCCCGCCCAGGTGGAGGAGATCCTCTATCCCGCGATGGAGGACTTCGTGTTGCACATCGTGGTGGGCAAGGGCCCGCTTGCCAAGACGATTGGGCTCACGCTGCCGCGCTTCACGCTCTGCGGGGCGACGACGCGGCTGGGGCTCCTGACCTCCCCGTTGAGGGCTCGGTTCGGCATCGTGGAGCAGCTCTCGCTCTACACGGACGAGGAGCTGGCGCGAATCGCCCTTCGCGCGGCTGAGGTTTTGAACGTGCGGGTGTCGGAGGACGCGGCCCTGCAAATCGCGAGCCGGGCGAGGGGCACGCCGCGCGTGGTCCTGCGCCTCCTGCGACGGGTGCGGGATGTGGCCGCCGTCCAGGGCTCCGGCGAGGTTGACGCGGAGGTCGCCGTCCACGCGATGGATATGCTGGACATCGACGCCCAGGGGCTGGACGAGGGAGACCGGCGCATCCTGCGGACGATCATCGAGCTCTTCGAGGGGGGGCCTGTGGGCCTTGGGACGATTGCCGCGGCCCTGAACGAGGACGCCCAGACTATCGAGGATATTTATGAGCCCTACCTGATTCAGAAGGGCCTGATTGAGCGCACCCCGCGCGGGCGGCGCGCGACGCCGGGGGCCTACGCCTACCTGGGGCGGCCCGCGCCCCTGGGCGATACGGCGCTGCGCCTTCCCTTCGAGGAGGTTTGAAAGTGCTGATGAGGATAGCTGCGCTGAAGCGGGGGCTGGCGCTTCTTTTTTTGTGGCTGCTCATTGTTCCCGCGGCGGAGGCGAGGGATATCTACGTCCGCCTCTCGCAGGCGGCGAGCTTTGCCATCGCCTCGGACGGGAACATGACCCTGTCGGGCGGCGGAAAGACGCTTGCGCTGGGGCGGTCCGCGTCCCTGAGCGTGAAGGGCGGCGGCGTGACCGTGGGCAAGTCCTCCCTCCCCCTGCCCGTGCGCATCACGAGTACGGGGCTCCTTCGCTTCAACGGGCGGCAGTACCGCGGGGCCTTTCTGGTGACGCAGAAGGCGGGGTTGCTGAACGTCCTGGACGTTGAACTGTACCTGCGCGGCGTGCTGCCCGCCGAGGTGGGCGCGGACTGGCCCGCGGAGGCGCTGCGGGCGCAGGCCATCATCTCGCGCACCTACGCGCTGCGGCAGAGCCTGGACCGGGCCAAGAGGGGCTATGACGTGGTGGACACCGTGAGCGACCAGGTTTATAAGGGAGCCGGGGTCGAGACGGCGAAGACGGACCAGGCCGTGTCCAGCACGGCGCAACTGGTCCTGGCCTATGGGAAGGAGCTTGCCTTCACGCCGTTCCACTCCGACAGCGGGGGGTATACAGCGAGCAACGCGGATGTATGGGGGACGGAGATCCCCTACCTCACCGGCGTCGCGGAGCCCATCGCGTACACCTCGCCGGTCTCCTCCTGGTCCGCCAAAATCCCGCGCGGTACGCTGGAGAAGGCGGTGGCCAAGGCCGCTGGGGGCAGCAGCATCGCCCCCATCACGGAGGCGCGCGTCTCCGAGGTGGACAAGGGCGGCCGGGCCGTGAGGCTGACGTTCGTTGGCGCTAAGGGCACGAAGACCGTCAAGTCAAGCCAGTTCCGCCTGGCGGTCGGGGCAAAGCTCCTCAAGAGCACGATGCTGACGCCATCGGCCTCAGCGTCCGCTTCCCCGAGGGCCGCTGTGTCCCAGCCCCGCGCGGCCTCCGTCCAGGCGCCGAAGCCGGCGGGAGGGCAGTCCGGCGGACTGACGCTTGCCGAGGGGAAGCAGCTCACGGAGATGACGGCCAAGGGGGTCTTCACCACCCTGGAGATCATCGACATGCTGTCGCACCCGGAGAAGAAGAGGACCTATTACAACCTTGGGCTCAAACGGCAGGGAAAGACCCCCAGCGCAACTCCGGCTCCTGCCCCGGCGGAAAAATCTAAAGTCCCTGTCACCCCCATGCCTGCGCCTGCGGGCCGAAGCGGCTTTACCATCGCCCGGTCCGGGGATAATTTCCTCTTCTACGGCAGGGGATGGGGCCACGGCGTCGGCCTGTCCCAGTGGGGCGCGCGGACTCTCGCCAAGAACGGCTGGACCGCGGAGCGCATCCTGACGTACTACTACCCGGGGACCACGGTCAGGCGCTACCAATGACCGCCTCCCTGCTGGGGCGCGCTCTCACGCGGGACGCGCTGTTTGACCTTAATTCCTATGATTATCCCCTCCCGGAGAGCCGCATCGCTCAGACGCCGGCCGAGCCCCGGGATTCCTCGCGGCTGCTGGTGTGGAGCGTGGGCTCCGGAGGGGTGCGGCACCGCCGGTTTTGTGACGTTGTGGACTTCCTGCATCCAGGGGACCTTCTGGTCCTGAACGATACCCGCGTCCTCCCGGCCCGCCTGCTGGGGACGCGCGTGCCCGGCGGGGGCAGGGCGGAGGTGTTCCTGCTTCGGCCCACTGTGCCGGACTTCAGCGTCTGGCGGGCTCTGGTCCGGCCGGGCCGAAAGCTGCACACCGGCGCGGAGGTGCGCGTGGGGGACCGAAGCCTTCATGTTGAGGGGGAGGAGGACGGCGGCGTTCGGCTCGTCCGGATAGCCGGGGCGGATGCGCTGGCCTTCCTCAAGTCCTTTGGCCACGTGCCGCTGCCGCCCTACATCCACGGTGACGGCGATGCCTGGCGGGCAGAGTATCAGACGGTCTTTGCACGCCGGGACGGCTCCGTCGCCGCGCCGACGGCGAGCCTGCACTTCACGCCGGAGCTCCTTGATCGGATTGGCGCGATGGACGTGCGCCGGGCGTGGGTGACGCTGCACGTGGGGCTGGGGACGTTCCGTCCGGTCAAGGCCGGGGATATCCGTGACCACGTCATTCATGAGGAGCCCTGCGAGGTCCC
>JAFUYV010000147.1 GCA_017476945.1 Fretibacterium sp. | reverse complement strand
GTAAACCCACTTATCGCTGACCTCCAACCTCTGGGCTATGGATTTTACGGCTTCCCCCGCTTCGACCGCTCTCCATCGCAAAGCATTACTATAGGCTCTCAGCCTTATATTCTACGCTATTTCAGAAAACGCTATATGAGAGCCTGGGACAGTTCGCGTAACGATGTTCCCGCCCTTGCGGAGAAGGTGCGGCTCATCCTCGAAGAGGACGAAGGCGAAGCCGCGCAATAATCTACATCACCTCTTACACCCCTTTACACCATGTCTCCGCCAACACGTTAAAGCAAAGGGCCCCCGCAGGGGCCCTTTCGCTGTCACCCGATGACTTATCTCACCACTTCTCCATGCAGACACCAGGACTCCGCCGCCGTGATGCGCACATTGACGAACTGTCCCAGCAGCGCCTCGTCACCGGGAAAGATGACCACCTTATCCGTCGGGGTCCGCCCTTGAAGCGGGCGCCCGCCCGTGGGGGGGGCAGGGGGACAAAGCTCCCCCCCGGGCTTCGACGTGGGAGCCGGGCCCCTGGGCGCGTAGCTGTCCACCAGGACGGGGTAAGTTTTTCCCACAAGCCCCTGATTGATGGAGAGGGTGATGGCATCCTGCGCCGCGTTGAGGCGCGTCAGCCGCTCCAGGCGAACCTGCTGGGGCAGCGCGCCGGGCATCGTGGCGGCCGGGGTACCCTCGCGCTCGGAGTAGGCCGCGCTGTGGACCAGGTCGAAGCGTATCTCCTCCAACGCCCTCAGCGACGCCTCAAAATCCTCCTCCGTCTCGCCGGGAAAGCCCACAATGAGGTCCGTCGTCAGCCCCAGTCCAGGAACGGCGGAGCGCACCATGCGGACCTTCTCAAGATACTCCGCGTAGGTGTACTTGCGGTTCATCAGCTTCAGGACGCGGTCGCTGCCAGCCTGGATGGGGAGGTTCAACGAAGGGCAGACCGCCGGCTCCTCCGCCATCACCTCCACGATATCCCGCGTGAAGTCCTGGGGGAGCGACGTGACGAACCGAACACGCAAAGCGGGCTCCCTGGCACCCCGCTCCAAGCCCTCTATCCGCGCCACGCTGCGCAGCAGGGACGCGAAGGCCGGACCGTCCGCACCGGGGAAATCCTTTCCGTAGCTGTTGACGTTCTGGCCCAGGAGCGTGATCTCCCTCACGCCGTCCTCCACCAGCGCCCGCACCTCCCGCAGGATGTCCTCCTTCGGCCGGGAGAGGAAGCGCCCCCGCACGTAGGGGACGATGCAGTAGGAACAGAAATTGTCGCAGCCGTGGGCGATGGTCACGTAAGCACGGTACGGGTTCTCGCGCCGCGCCGTCACCTCCGGCAGGTCGAAGAAGGCCCGCGGGTCATCGTCCAGGAGGTTCAGCCGCGCGCCGGGATTGTCCATGACGCGCTGGAGGCCGTCGGGCAGCATCCCGATGTGCCGTGGGCCGGACACGAGGCGCACCCAGGGGAAGCGGGACAGAGCCCGTTTCCCCATGCTCTGAGCGACACAGCCCGCCAGCGCCACAACGGGGCGGCGGTTCTTCCTCCACGAGGGCTCGTAGCGCCCAAGCTCACTCCAGACCTTCTGCTCGGCCTTGGCCCGGACGCTGCACCCCGTGATGACGACGAGCTCCGCCGCCTCCTCCGAGGTCTCCTCCCAGCCGCGGGCGCTCAGCGCCGTGCGCACCCGGTCGCTGTCGTAGACGTTCATCTGACAGCCCCAGACCTTCATGCAAAATCTCACTCGGGGGGACAAAGCCTCCCCGTCCCCGCCGGACTTGTGATTTTGACGCGGAGGAAAGGCGGCTTCCCCCGCCCCTTCAGCGGTGTTTCTGCCCCTTTCGTCCACGGCTATTTGTCCTCGGATTGTCCATTAAAGCGGGCGAAGATGTCGTCAACAAAGCGCAGGTAAAAATCGTTCTCAAAGAGGGCCTCGATCTGGTCCGGGGACACGAGGCCCTTAATTCTCTCGTCGGCCAGCAGCAGGTCGAGGAAGTGCCCCTCGCCGCGGGCCGTGCGCATGGCGTTCTCCTGCACGACGGCGTAGGCGTCCTCGCGGGAGAGGTTCAGCTCGTCCAGCAGGAAGGTCAGCACGCGCTGACTGTACACCAGGCCGCCGGTGGCGTCGATGTTCTGCCGGACCTGCGCCTCGTCCACGGTGAGGCCGTTCAGTATCTTCGTCATGCCACGGGCCATGAAGGCCGCGATGTTGAAGGCGTCGGGCCAGATGACGCGCTCGGTGGACGAATGGCTGATGTCGCGCTCATGCCACAGGGCCACGTTCTCCATGCCCGTCAGGGCATAGCCGCGCAGCAGGCGGGCCATCCCGCAGACGCGCTCGCACTTGATGGGGTTGCGCTTGTGGGGCATGGCGCTGGAGCCCTTCTGCCCCGCCCCAAACGGCTCGAAGGCCTCGCGCACCTCCGTCCTCTGAAGATGACGGACCTCAAGGGCCATGCGCTCCATCGTACAGCCGAAGAGCGCCAGCGCGTTCAGCACCTCGGCGTGGCGGTCCCGCTGCAAAATCTGATTGGACACCTTTGCGGGCGTCAGGTTCAGCAGCTCGCAGACGCGGGCCTCAAGCTGAGGCGAGCACATGGCGTAGGTCCCCACCGCGCCGGAGATCTTGCCGCTGGAGACATGCTGCCGCGCCAGGGTCAGCCGCTCGCGGTCGCGCTCCAGCTCCGCGTGCCAGTTCAGGAACTTCAGCCCGAAGGACATGGGCTCGGCGTGAATGCCGTGGGTCCGGCCAATGCAGGGCAGGGCCTTGTAACGCTGCGCCAGGGAAAGCGTGACGCCGTCCAGCTCCTCCAGGGCCTTCAGGATGATGTCCAGCGAGTCGCGCAGCATGATGGAGCTGGCGGTGTCCAGGATGTCGCTGCTGGTCATACCCAGGTGAAGGTAGCGGCCGTTCTCCCCGACGTTCTCCGCCACGGCGCTGACGAAGGCCACGACGTCGTGCTGCGTCCGGCGCTCAATCTCCTGCACGCGCTCCACGGTGAAGCGCGCCCTCTTCACGATATCCTCCAGCGCGTCCTTCGGGATGCGCCCCATCTCGCTCCACGCCCTCGCCACGGCGAGCTCGACGTCGAGCATCACCTTCAGGCGGTTCTCATCGTCCCACAGCGCGGCGACGTCCTTTTCCGTATAGCGTCCAATCATGTCAATCTCTCCTGTTCCTCAAAGTTTGAATATCCTACATCTTGTCGATAATACCGTCAACGCCGGCGGATTGAAAGAGACGGCGCCCTGCCGCCTTGTGCGCAGGCGTCAATCTCCCGTAGCTTCTCCAGGTCCGCGTTCGCCAGTTGTCTTTTGCGTGGCAGAGGGACCGCTCCTTTCAGAACTTTATCTTTGAGTTTGCTAAATTTTTAGTTAATCCCAAAGAAATTGCCCCAGTCCCGGGAAATCGCTTAAATTTTTTCAAACGTAGGCGCGTTTGAACGCCGCAAATGCGGATTGTCGCCGTAAAAGGATTCGCAAATCATCCTGAATGACCGAGGCTTGAGGGCTATCTCTATACAGTTCCAGCTTTTGATACAATCAATTCCTCTCCATCTGCAAGCCCCTGATACGTTGTTTGCACGCACTAATTTGATGGAGCATCGAGCAGGCTTGTCTTACCGCTACCGTTCTTCCCGGTGATGATGAGATGTTTTAGCTTACCCTCCTCATCCTCAATCGGGATTTCGATATTTTCCAAATGCCGCACCTTGTCAATTTTCAACTTAGTTATTCGCATATCTATATCATGCATCGTGAAGCCTCCTCGCCTCCAGCCAGCGGCGGCGCGCTGCCGAGAGGAACTCGTCATAGAGGCCGCTTTTGAAGTCCGGGAAGGTGTAGTCGAAGCTCACCCACCGCCCAAAGCGCCAGCGCAGCGTCACCTCGGCGTAGATGCCATCCCTCAGCCAGATGCGATGGGCGTGGTCCTTCGTCGAGGCCAGCACCAGCCGGGCCCCGTCCACATAGCCGGGGTCGATGTTGACGGCCCTCAGCGTGCGGCCCGCGAACCGGGCGCTCTCCTCCTCCAGCTCATGGGACGCATGCTTCCAATCCGCCAGTTCTCCGGCGTCCGCAAGGCCGGGGAAACAGACGAAGCGCCGCAGCAGGCGTGGGGCGATGTCGCGGTAGTAGTCCGTCCTGTCAAAGGGGAAGGGCCCGCTCACCAGCTCCGGCTCCCCCCACAGGCGCGTCAGCCCTTCAAGCGTCCAGGCAAGACAATCCTCGCCAGGGTAGAGTATCCCCACGACGCGCTTCACCTTGGGGGCTTCGGCCTCGATCACTTTCTGCCTCTCCCCTGTCTGTTTTCAGAATCCATGGGGTCAAACAGGTCCTCACGGCCCTGTCCCGCGGCCAGGAGCGCCATCGTCTGGGGACCGATGGCCTTCAGCACCTCGTCCTCCTTCGCCGCCGCCGGCTTGCCCGTTGAGGCGCGCCGGGCGGCACGCTTTTTGGGCTTCGAGGCACGCTTCTTCGGCCCCTCCGGCTCAGGTTGGGCGGGGGCACCAGCCGCCAAGGCGTCCGTCCCGTCCACGCAGAGGTAGCCCAGAAAACGCCCCTGCCACTCGCAGGGCCAGGACTGCGCGCCTGAGGGGGAGTCCGCACGCCGCCAGCGTTGGCCCCGCGCCTCGATCTCCGAGACCCAGGCCCGCCCCACGGCGGCCCACCAGGAGATGTCCTGGGCCTCCACCAGATCGCCCGTGCAGTCGTCGAGGACGAAGATGTTGGGCTCAAGGCGGCGGAAGGCCAGGAAGACCGGCCTCGCCCGGCCCTCAAGCTGGACGATGAACTCGTCCTTGTCGGGCAGCTCCGCGACCTTGAGCCGCTCCAGGTCGGAGCCGAACATCAGGACCGCCGTCGCGTTGAGCTTCATCCCGGCGCGCGTGCTCATGGCGAAGGGAATGGGAGCCTCCCACCACTCTGGATACTCCTCATCGCTGGGGTTCAGCGCCCTGGCGAGGGTGAGCACTCGCGCCCCGCGCCTCTCCACGACAAGGGCGCTCAGCTCCCCATCCAGATCTCCGGCGGCAACAGGCCGAAACAGCCCTTTTCCGGCCAGGACCGGCATATCCTTCAGCGGCGCGTCGGCCTGCCCCCGCTCCACCAAGACCACCAACTGCTCCTTGGAGAACACGAGAGGCTCGCCCCCGTCCGGAACGTAGACGCCGTAGTCCAACATCAGGCTGTACAGCGCCCGAAGGGACACCAGCAGGGTAGAGCCGCGCGACAACGAGAGGAGCAGGTCCTCCTCTCCGGGAACGGGCTGACGGCCCTCAGCAGGCGGCGTCATCGTTCCTCACCTGTCCCGCCCTCCATCAGGGCGCGGGCAAACTCCTCAGGGTCGAAGGGGCTGAGGTCCTCCGGAGCCTCGCCCAGGCCAATGTAGCGCACCGGCACACGCAGTTTCCGGGCGATGGAGAGCACCACTCCCCCCTTGGCCGTGTTGTCGTACTTTGTGAGGATCACCGACGAGACGGGCAGCACCGAGTTGAAGGTCTCCGCCTGCGCCACGGAGTTCTGCCCCAAAACGGCGTCCAGCACCAGCACGGTCTGGAGCCGCTCCTCCCCTGCCTCGCGCAGAAGCACGCGGTGGATTTTCCTCAGCTCCTCCATCAGGTTGTGTTTGTCGTGGAGGCGGCCGGCGGTATCGACGATCAAGACGTCCGCCCCCGCGCTCCGGGCAGCCTGCCAGGCGTCAAACGCAACGGCGGCGGGGTCGCTGCCCTGTCCCTGGGCCACAACCCTCACGCCGGTACGCTCACCCCATATCCTGAGCTGCTCCACGGCCGCGGCGCGGAAGGTGTCGGCCGCCGCCAGGATGACACCTTTCCCCTGCCGCTTGTACTGAAGGGCCAGCTTGCCGGCCGAGGTCGTCTTGCCGCTGCCGTTGACGCCGGTCATCAGCAAAACCTGAGGGGTGGGTGCGAGTACGAAGGGCTGCCCCATCCCCGGCACGGAATTAAGCTCTGACGCGACCTTCTCGACGAAGACATCCCGCAGCTCCTCCGGCGAGGCGAGGCCACGCGCCTTCGCCTCCTCCTTCAGCGAGGTGGCAAGCTCCTCCGATAGCTCAAGCCCGACATCCCCCGCGATCAGGCGGTCCTCCAGCTCCTCCCAGAAGGCGGCGTCGAACGTGCTGCCCGAAAACAGCCGGGCGATACCGCCGCTCCAACGCTCTTTGACTCCCTTCAGCCCCTCCCTCAGCCGCGCGAAAAAGGCCATTACACTCCTCCCCTTCCCAAGCTCCGGCCCGGCCCCTTCCGGCGTCTGTTGTCGTCATAACGGCGGCGCGGCGAAGGACGTCCTCCCTCAATCTGCGCCTCCCCGGGCAGGGGCCCCTGTCCTTTGCGCGTTTCACGCCTGGGGGGCGCGGCGCGGCGCGGGCGTTCGTCCTCAAACCTGGAGGGCCCCGTCTGTCCCGGTCTTCCTCGCCGCCGGGGGGGACGCTCCTCCCCGGCCTGGCGCTCACGGCGGGCCAGGTGCTCCTCAAGGGTGATTTTTTCCTGGAGAGGGCCGCGTGCCTCAGGCTTCCTGGCGGAGGGCCTCTCCTGCCTATCGGCCCCCTGGCGTTCCAGCCTGGGCCGGCCGGCGCCCCTCCCTGCGGCGGCCCCTGAGGTGGGCTCATCGCCCCAATCCTCCCCACGCAGAACCGCGTCGCGGAAGTCGGGAAACTCCGCGATGGAGACCGGCACGACACGCCCGGACGGAAAGCGAACCTGGACGTGTTCCGTGGCCAGGTCCACACCTTCCAGCACATAGGTCCCCTGCTCCGTCCTGATCTTGGCCCCGGGGCCGGGCAGGGTCTTCCACAGCTCACCGTAGACGGGATGCTCGTAGGCCATGCAGCACATCAGCCGCCCACATATTCCCGATATCTTCGTGGGGTTCAGGGCCAGCTTCTGTTCCTTGACCATGCGGATGCAGATCGGGGTAAACTGGTGCAGCCAATAGCTGCAACAGCAGGGCCGTCCACAGGGGGAGATGCCCTCCACGACGCGCGCCTCGTCCCGAACGCCGATCTGGCGCATCTCAATGCGCGTCCGAAACTCCCGCGCAAGGTCACGGACGTAGGCGCGGAAGTCCACACGCTGCTCCGACGTGAAGTAGAAGAAGAGCTTTTTCCGGTCCAACAGGTATTCGACGTCCACGAGCTTCATCGGGAGACGGTGATCCAGGAGTATCTCCCTCGCGCGGACGAGGACCTGTTCCTCGTCGCTGCGGCATTGATACCAGGTCTCAATATCCTCAACCCCGGCGTCCTTCACAAGCTCGACCTCCTGGAGCATGGGCTCCGGCCCACGGCTCTGTTCCCCATCCCCAAGGCGGGCCGTGCGGTACTTTTCCTCCTGCTCCGCGGAGAGCTGCCCGCCGAGGAGCCCCATCTCCAACCCCCGCATCGTCTTCAGCACCACCCAGCGTGAGGCACCGCCCCCCCCG